>NVRK02000059.1 GCA_002400845.2 Hyphomicrobiales bacterium | reverse complement strand
GTTTACGTCCATAGGATTACCGCTACCGGGCACATGTTGCGATTTACTATTCTTATTCAATTTTTCTGTCCCAAATTATCAACGATTGTCAAAATTTAACGACTACATTAGCACACTTTTAGAGTGTAATTAGCTTCTATTATTGGTTTCGGAAAACAATCTTAACTCGCCAGCTGTTTATCTCAAAAATATATGCAGTTTTGCAGAAAATGGCTAACTAAATCACTCAAGTTCAATGATAAAATTGTATAATCTTCTAATTTGACAATTCATTTTGTCGCTCTTTAGAGAGAAAACATTTAGGTCGATTTTCTCTTCAACACAGCTTCTTAAATGAGAACCTGTGGGGCACAATTCCGCGACAAATCCAGTAATCAGTCTACCATTATGAAAGCCGCTACGAAACAAATGCTCCACAATTAGACGATCTAAAATTTTCCTGCGTATATGCTTATATACCGATGCGCTACGCAACTTGGATATTCTAAAGCTATAAATATCCAAGGTTCCTAAACGCTCGCGAATTTTCGATTTCCATCAAAATAGTGGGCACAACGGACCCAAGAGGTTGAAACAAATCCTTTGATTTATATTGGGTAACTCAAGAATCATTATCCAACTTCCTAATTATAGATCGAAAGCTCTCATATTTATCTGCTAGTTTAAGAAGTCGAGTTTTATATTTCATCAAAACAGAACGATCAAAATTGTCCAAATTCCTTAAAATATAACGCGCAGGCATATATTGATATTTATATGAACTGTAATCATTTTTCTCAAGCACATCAAAAACAGTGGGCAACAACTCATCTCTTAATTTTTCATGATTTGAGAAAACCCTAAAAATATCACTCGGCTTTACTATTCGGGTTTCTTTGATAATCCGTTTCAAATAATCAACATGATATGGCTCTATTTTTTCCAAATTATTTACAGCCATAACCCAATTTATTATTGGCAGAGACGTCCCTTCACTAAAAAAATCAGTATCTGGTAAAGCAAGCACTGCCAGCACTTCTCTACTCATCCGAACGTCAGGACCATATTTCATTTCATGCGCAGATGTTCTTGGTAGCACTTTTTCAATTGCATAACCAAGGTCACGCAAAGTGCGATCAAGTGATATTTTATTAAAATCTAGGTTTTCTCTTCCTAATGCTACACCAGATGCACCAACCCAATCGCCCCCAAGATACAATCTTGTTGGTTTGGATATTCTATACAAAGAAAGGTCAGTTTGTTTATAAACACGCGTCAACATTTTTTCATTGTTCGTACTGGCTGTTATTTCTGTTAGGAAAAAGGTATGGTCAATGATCTCTTTCCCCCAGTTGGTTCGATTATAATCTCGGTGAATTTCCAACTCAGCTATTTCACCAGGATTAGGACCAATCACGATACATTTATCATCATGTGATCTATGATAGTGAACACTGCAATCATCCCCTTTTTTCAATACAAAAGTGACACCATGTCTCTTGGTCTTAATTTCAAAAAAACTGGTGACGTTCACCCAGTCAACACTTTCAGACAGTAAAAGACTACGACATTCACTCCCGCATAAATCACGCTCTTTAAAAAACCGACCCCCAAAATCTGTATGATTAAAAAAAGCTATAGTTCTTGGTGTGATATCTTTCGTATTACTAAGGTCTGTTTGTGTTATAATTTCTGCAGCCCTTCTGAATTTAAATTCTTCATACAAAAAGGGAAAATAAGCTGCACTAAGAAAACAGCAACCGCTCAGCCCAACGCCGATTAACCGTTTACTTTTCCATAGCAATACGATTGGTAAAAAACAAAACCAATATAATGTTACAGTTGGTATTAGCCAGAGATAACCAGCTAGACCGTCTGTATGATAAAATAATCTGGAGCTCACCTTTGGCAGATACATAAACATCCACAAAATAAAAAAAGACAGCAATGCTCTAAAATATAACTTACGCATTAACACCTCATATGACTGTAAAAAACGAACCTGAGACCAAGTTACGCAAAAAATAGAAATACAACCCTAACTAAAGATAAACAATTTAAAAAATCAGCAATCAACTCTATTGATTTAATTAAATAAAATGGTGGGCGATACTGGGATTGAACCAGTGACCCCTACAATGTCAATGTAGTGCTCTCCCGCTGAGCTAATCGCCCATTCATTTGCATAAAATGCAATGAAGGTTTTTCAAAATCAAAACTTCAATTAATTAAAGTTCTAAAATGAAGGATTTACAAAAGGGTTGTTTGCAAAACCAGAGTTCATGGCGCATACACCATGAAAGATATGGCGCGTCAAGGCGCAATATGTTCGATAATGTCAACTTGGTACAGTTGACTATTAAGCTGCCAGCATTTTTTCTACTTCGTTTACCAAATCACGTAAATGGAATGGTTTAGAAAGCACTTTAGCATCTTTCGGCGCATCAGATTCTGGATTAAGCGCAACAGCTGCAAAACCAGTGATAAACATAACTTTTAAATCGGGGTCAATTTCTGTGGCCCGGCGTGCTAGCTCAATGCCGTCCATTTCTGGCATGACAATATCAGTTAAAAGCAAATTAAACGGCTCTTCTCTAAGACGATCGTAAGCGCTGGCACCATTGTCGTATGAAACAACATTGTATCCTGCTTTATCTAGCGCCTTTTCTAAAAAGCGGCGCATATCATTATCATCTTCGGCCAGTAGTATTTTGGTCATGCAGATCCCTAATATCTATTTAAAAACACCCTATTCCTTCTTATGACAATAACATGGTAAACAACACATGAAAATTCTATAAGTTTTTGGATATTAACACAGAAATAATGCTTAATTTTAGGTTTAACGTAAATTATATACATTTAAACTTGCAACAATTTAAATAAAACACCAATGATTGAATAATATCTTTAGAAATTTTAGCTTGATATTACTCTTAGTTCAACAAGGGAGCGGCCCTTAAGTAAAATTTAGGGCTTATATAATTTGCATGCTAGACAGCTACGCAGAAAATCCTTACCACATTAGCCAACCCGCCATTACACGGGTACCTTTTGTGTTTAATTCGCCACATTCTGGTAGATTTTACGCGCCTGAATTTCTCGCCGCCTCAAGGCTCGACCATGCCACCATTCGAAAATCAGAAGACTTTTATGTCGATGAATTATTTGAAACTGTCGTGCCGCTTGGCGCACCTTTATTAAAAGCTAACTTTCCACGTGCTTGGCTAGATGTAAATCGAGAACCCTACGAACTAGACCCAGCAATGTTTGATGGCCCATTACCAAATTTTACCAACACTCGATCAATTCGAGTAAGTGGCGGTCTTGGCACAATTGCTAAAATTGTTGCTGAGGGAGAATTTATCTACAATAACAAATTACAGCCAGAAGAAGGTTTAAACCGCATTGAGACATTGTACAAACCTTACCATGCAGCATTGCGACAATTACTCGCAAAATCTGTAAATAGATTTGGCCATGCCGTGTTGATAGACTGCCATTCTATGCCTTCGCACAATACAAGGTTAATTCGCTCAAACAGTCAGCGTGTAGATTTTGTAATTGGCGATAGATATGGCACATCATGCTCACAAGAACTCACCCATGCCGCTGCAGATTTTTTGCGTGATCTAGGGTATAGTGTTTCAATCAACAAACCTTATGCAGGCGGCTTTATAACCGAACATTACGGACGGCCC
>NVRK02000058.1 GCA_002400845.2 Hyphomicrobiales bacterium | reverse complement strand
TCTTTTAGCAACCACAAACGAAACGATCATCCAAAGATATGAACCCAAGATCAGCGCGTTCGAGCGCGATAAAACCGGTTATGCCGATCAAATCATGCACTTGGACAATCCGAATCGTGGCACCTATGAGGACAAACTAGAACCAGCCCTTCAAATCATTGCAAACTCTTGGAAACTATGGGCCTCTGGCAATATCACCTTGCGCAAGCTAGTGCTAAAACTCGCCTTTGCAGACCGTATTCGCTATGACCGAAATAAGGGACCTAGAACCGCCAATTTATCTATGCCTTTCAAGGTGTTAGATGGTGTTTTAGGGGGTGATTTTAAAGATGGTGCGGCCGAGAAGCATTTTATATAAGTAGAACATGGAATAACATAGCCGCTCATGAACTAACTTAAGATATTGAAATTATAGGTTTTTGTAATTATCAAATGTAAAATAACTGAACATATGGTGACATACCTTCTCGTTAAAAAGGGTGGTTCAAAAGGTGGTTCGACCTACAGCTAAATAGCTATTATTATAAACCAGTGGCTCTGATTTTTAATTTGAGTACGAATGAATTAAATCGGGAGGTGATTTCCGTTGACCATCATCAAACAACTTATCCAGTTGGCCCGATGATGAGAATTGGAAGTTTCAATATTTGTCATTGATTAGGCATCACAAGCAAGTCGCTCAATGCTTGGCGCTCTAAATTCAAACAACCAAAGCAACAAACAACTCAACATGTTGAGTTTCGCAGGTTAAAAGCAGAGCTTTCTAGCATCGCCGAGGAACTATGAATAGCAACAGAATTTGAAACTACAAAGTGTCTACAAATCTAGGGGATATGCACTCTTTGTATTGTAAGGTTATATTGAACCAAACCGATGCTCTGGCAACCCTTCTCCTAAACCATTGATTGTCAATAAAGCCCCAGCCAATGGTTCGCTTTTTAACTGGTCATCCGATAGAAATTTTGAAGCCGTTGAAATATACATTGTCTTTAAATCGCTCCCCCCAAAGCACATACAAGTCGGATTACTTACTGGTAATTTAATTTTACGATCAATTATCCCATCAGGTCGATAGCGGACAATTTGAGAACCAGCAAAGAATGCATTCCACAAGCAACCGTCTACGTCAACGCAAGCGCCATCTGGGCGAACTCCAGTATCACTATAATCTGCAAATAGGCGTTGGTTAGACAACACGCCATCATCAACATCAAAGTCAAAAACCCATGTTTGAAAACGGCGTGTATCGGTAAAGTAGAACTTGTCGTTGTTGGGCGAAAACGCAATGCCATTACTGACATTTATGCCGTCCAACATTTTGGTTACCGTACCATCAGGATCTACCCTATACAGCCCCCCATTTGGTCGGATATATTGATTATCCATTGTCCCAATCCAAAGCCGCCCTTTGCTATCCACACGGCCATCATTAAGACGGTTGTCTATGCCAGACTCAACTTGAACAAATGGATTTGTTTCACCCGTTTTAAAATTTAAAAAATGCAAATCAGAATCGATGGCCACTAAGTGGTCACCAGATTCTGTTAAAGCTTGAGATCCCAAATAAGTTCCAGGCATTGCTAAAAAATCATGAACACCAGTTTCAGGATCAAAAGACTGCAGTTTTGGTTTTTCAATATCTACCCACCACAATTTCTGTGTTCGATCACACCACAGCGGCGTTTCGCCCAATTGATCATTTTCTGACACTATGCATTGGATGTCTGAAGTGTTCAAATCGCTAGTCACTGATCAAAACCTTTTCTCTGGCAGGACAATTGCGAGCACGTCGCCATTTTCATGTTTTCATCTCATTTTGTAGCTTTAGCCATGCTGCCATTTTTTCAAGCTTGGTATTTGAATCTGTGCAATATTCTAACGAACGTAAATACCCATGAATCAGACCATCGCCTAAATCATACTCTACAGGGACTCCTGCAGATTCAAGTGCCTCAGCATACACAATGCCACTGTCACGCAATGGGTCACATTCAGCAACGGCAACAAATGCCGCCGGTAAATTGGCATGACTTTTTGCCAATAATGGCGCCGCACGAGGGGACGTACGGTCTTCTGCATTTGGACAATAATTTTTATTAACCGCTTCCATACCCGCAACAGTTATAATTGGACCATCGGGATTTTCTTTGTAGGATGGACGCGTCCTATCAAAATCACAGCTTGGATATATCAATAGCTGAGCAATCAATGGAATTTCACCCCTTACATCTAACGTAGCAGCAGCAGCCAAATTGCCACCCGCGCTATCGCCGCCAATTGAGATTTTTGAGGCATCGATTTTTAATTTCTGTGCATTATTATTAACCCATCGGATTACAGCGCCAACCTGATCCAAAGCCATTGGAAACGGTTTTTCTGGCGACTTCGCATAGTCAACACTAATAACGGTCTGTTTGTTCCACGAAGCGATGCGCGAAGTTATATCCCAGTGTGTTTCTGGCGACCCCTGCATAAATGCACCACCATGCATATAAATCAAACATGGTTGTTCACCCTCACTATTGTGACGGAACACGCGCACTCGCACCTGTTCATTGGGGCTATCGATCCAATGCTCTGCACTCGTATCAACGTCTTTTGGCGTCGGCAAGCGCATATTTTTAGCAGCAATTTCAAAATGCGCACGTCGATCTGCAGGTGTTGCCCCAGCTTTAAGGCTGGCCCACTCTTTGTCCCAACGAGAAAGAAATGCATTCAGTTCTGGATTCATCATAATAGTGTTCCTTTTTTATGGCTTACATAGAGTAAAATCATTTCAACAGCATGATCGCGAAGTGTGCGTTGTCCCTCTTTCGAATAAAGCTCACTATTAAATAATGCAGAAAAAGTTGGTTTGTTTGACACGTTAAAAAAACTCAAAGCAGAAATTTGCCAATGTAATTCTACAGGGTCTAATTCATCGCGAAACAAACCTGCGTCCTGACCTCTAGTGATGATGCCAGTTAGATTTTTGATCGCCGCAGAGTTGACTTTTCGGATGATATCCGAGCTTTTAAGGTAAGCTGCTTTATGGATATTTTCGATCATTACTAGGCGGATAAAATCAGGATTCTTTCGATGATGGTCAAATGTAAAGCCTACTAGTTTTGCCAATGCTTTATCTGGCGCTAACCCAGCTAAATCTAATTTTTCTTCACCAGCTCTTACATGTGAATAAGCCGCTTCAAGACAAGCTCTATACAACCCATTTTTATCGCCAAAATAATAATAAATCATGCGCTTAGATGTTTTTGTTAAAGCAGCAATTTCATTAACACGTGCACCAGACAGTCCATATTCTGCGAACTCTTTTGACGAGACACGTAATATGTTAAGCCGCACGCCCTTTGGGTCTCTCTTCACCGCTTTATTCGGTCTTTCTTCCAATTCCATTCAGTAGCTTTCTCGGCTGTCCGATTTAAGTGTGCAACAGATGTTACATAATTAATTATTAACCGTCTAGTACAAAGTTATTGACTCTTTGTTCCAACCGGTACAAACTTCAACCCAAGTCGATCTTACTCAGTTTGGGAGGGAATTTTGGTAATTCGAGTTAATAACAATTTGCAATCAAACGATAGTAAATTATCTAAATCCATTTTCTACACTGCTTTGATTGGCGATGGTATCCAATACTCTCGCACACCAAAAATGCATATGGATGAAGGTGCAGCCCTTGGACTTGAGTATCGTTACGACCTGATTGACACACAAAATCACACCACGGGCAAACAAATAGAGCAACTGTTAGAACAGGCCGAAGCAAGCGGTTATGACGGTGTCAATATTACCCACCCGTTTAAAAAAGCCGTAATTCCGTTTCTAGACACCCTTTCAGATGCTGCTCGTGCCGTTCAAGCCGTGAATACGGTTTTGTTTAAAGACAGCAAGCGCTTTGGGCACAACACAGACTATTGGGGATTTGCTGAAGCGTTTAAACAGCATATGGCAGAAGTGAACTGCAATAAGGTTTTACTGCTTGGTGCAGGTGGAGCAGGTGCAGCGGTCGCCAATGCGCTGATAGATTATAAAGTTGATCATCTGATGATATACGACAAAAACCCTCAATCTTCGCAAGATTTGGCGGACAAACTTCGTACGCGAGTCGACAACAATAAAATATCAATAGTTACCGACCTTGAGCATGCGCTTAGCAAACCTGATGGAATTATTAATGCCACGCCTATTGGTATGGCAAGCCATCCAGGAACGCCTATTCCAACCAAATATCTTAGATCAACCCATTGGGTTGTAGACATCATTTATTTTCCGCTAGAAACCGAATTTCTTGCTGCTGCCAAAGCTATAGGCTGCAAAGTTATGGACGGTTCGGATATGGCGGTTTCTCAGGCGGTTCGCGCCTTTGAACTCTTTACTGGGCTTAAGCCCGATAAAAACCGGATGAGAGCGACATTTGACGCTTTCAAAGGTTAACTCGTCGGATAATCCGACATCAACACGCAATTGGGAGGATATATAATGCGTTTTACTTTAACCAGCGGCATCGCCGCCTTGGCTCTTAGCCTGTTAACCACCACAGTGTATGCAGCCGATAAAGTTGAAATAATCTTTTCAGACACAGTGTCTGAGGGTGACATTCGAACAAAAACACTCCGCAAGGAATTTGGCGGGTGTTTAGGAGATGGCTTTAATTTCAAATCTTATCATGGTGCCACACTATTCAAACAGGGCACTGAGCTAACGGCTATGCAGCGCGGCAATCTAGACATGGGTAATCTTGCGATTTTTGATTTTTACAATCAAGTGCCGCATACCAAAGTTTTAGGCGTTCCATTCTTATATCGTAATTACGAACATCTGCGCCAAGTTTGGTCCAGTGGTATTCTAGATGATCTATTAGCTGAGATAGAAGATAAAGCTAAGGTCAAGTTGTTAGCCAACCCATATATTGGTGCGCGTCACTTAGGGTATAAGGGTGACAAAAAAATCATGGTCCCTGCCGACCTTAATGGTGTCAAACTTAGAATGCCTCCTGGAGAAGGTTGGCAATTGGTAGGGCGTGCAATGGGAGCAACAACCGTTCCAATTCCGTTTACCGAAGTCTATACAGCGCTTCAAACAGGTGCAATTGATGGTCAAGATAACGCCTTCCCAGCAGTTAGAAGCATGAAGTTTGACGAAGTTTTGACTCATATCGGAAAAACCGCACACCAAATCGCTAATAACTCATTCTCTATTTCAATGTCGAAATGGAACTCATTGAACGCTAGTCAGCAAACTAAAGTTCAAGATTGTGCTATTAATTATCGTAATGTAATGGATAAAATTACTTTGGATTTGGAAGTATCCCTTGAGCAGGACATGATCAAGAATGGCCTTACGGTTTATACACCTGACCTTGATGCGTTTCTTAAGAATGTTGTTAAGGTCTATGCCGCTGAAAACCAAGATGCGGATTGGCCAGAAGGTCTTATGGATAAGATCACTGCCATTGGAAAATAAGTAACACTCAAAGGGGAGATAATTTACGTTATCTCCCTTCATTTTTCCCTATCTTTAAGTGGTATTCACAATGAACACATTTCGAAATTGGGCAAACCGAATTGCCGCTTGGTCAAACCATTTAACTGCGGCATTACTTTTAAGTATGTTCATCGTTTTCATCATGCAAATAGTATTTCGATACCTACTTGGTTGGCCTGTCCTATGGACTGTGGAATGGGTAACCATTACTTGGCTTTGGGGTATTTTGTTCAGCTTTGCATTTGTCTTAAATACTAGCGAGTTGATCCGCCTAGACATTGTTTATTACGCCGTACCACGCGGCATGCAGCGCGTATTTGATGTGTTCAGTGGGTTGACGACAGCCGGAATTTTTATTTGGACACTTCCAGATGCGTGGGATTACGTCACTTTTATGAGGATTGAGAGAACTGCAGCTTTCCTCTGGCCATTTGATTTCGTTTTCAGCATTTACATCCCTTTCCACATATCCGTAATCGTCCGCATGTTGTTGGTCGCTTGGAGCGGTCTGTTTGCCCGTCCACTTCCCGAAGAACTCGAAACTCACCCTGAAAGTCATACACATGATTGATCCATTCACCCTCACGCTGATCATGATCGTAGCGTTGGTCGTATCTGGCCTTTCTGTCGGTTTAGCCATGATGTCTGGCTCATTTATGTATCTCTTACTCAAAGGATACGATCCATCCATCGCCTCCGAGCAAATGTTACAGGGCCTATATAACGGCTACACTCTTTTAGCCATTCCCCTATTCATCCTTGCAGCAGACATTATGAACATCGGCTCACTCGCCGAAAAACTATTAAAATTTTGTCAGGCTTTGGTGGGGCGTTTTCGAGGCGGTTTAGGCCACGTGAATGTCGTTTCATCAGTTATTTTTTCTGGCATGTCTGGCTCCGCCATAGCTGATGCAGTTGGCATGGGTAAAATTATCATCAACCTCATGACGCGTGACGGTAAGTACACGCCAGCTTACGCCGCTGCAATCACAGCCGCTACAGCGACAGTAGGGCCGATCATTCCGCCCTCAATCCCGATGGTGTTGTACGCACTCGTCTCTGATCAATCAGTTGGTTACCTGTTTGCGGCAGGCATGGCACCTGGTTTATTGATGGCACTAATGATGGGGTTAATGAACTATTGGATTGCACGAAAACGGAATTTCCCAACAGATGATGCCGTTCCACTTCGCGAACTTCCAAGGGCTACTTATGAGGCATTTCCAGCGCTAATGTTACCCGTGATTTTATTGGGCGGTATTTATGGTGGCATTATGACCCCGACCGAAGCAGCCGCAGTTGCAGCAGCTTATGCCTTGATCATTTCAGTCGTTCTCTACCGATCGGTTTCACTCAAAGCATTTTGGAACACACTGCAAAGTGGTTCCAGATCTGTAGGATCAATTGGCATCTTGATCGCGGGCTCACTCACCTTCAATTATGTCATCATTCGCGAGGATATCCCCGTCGCGATATCTGACTTCATGGTGCATTTAGAGCTTTCAAAAATCGGTTTCCTAATTGCTGTCAACATCCTCATGCTCGCGCTTGGTTGTATTCTTGAAGGTGGCGTCATCATTTTGATCGTTGTTCCTATTTTATTACCGACTGTGCAGGCCATGGGAATCGATCTATTGCATTTCGGCGTTATCGCAGTGGTGAATGCCATGTTAGGTCTAATCACCCCGCCTTATGGGCTCTTGTTATTCATCGTCGCCAAAATCACCGACCAACCTGTAGGCAGTATCATTCGAGAAATTTGGCCCTTTATTGTGGCTTTAATTGGAGCTTTAGCAATCATAACTTTCGTGCCTGATTTTGTTCTCTATTTCCCAAGGTTATTTGGTTATAAAGGATAACAGATATAAAAACGCCGATTGAAACCATTTCTATTGCAGTGATATTTTAAATAAGTATCTGCAATTCCTGGGGCTGGTTTTGATCGGATTGTTTTTTGAGTATGATTTTCTCGGATATGACGGAGCGTAAAAGTAGGTTGGCCAATTTGGACCTGTCACGCTTTAGTGCCGCTCCAGGTTCTCTTTTAAGCGGTGTTTTGCGCTATTTAATTTTCAAATATAGGAGCAAAACTTTCACTATATTGGCTATTCGTTCTAATCTTTAATCTTTAAACACAAAAATTGCTTTGTTTTCAGTCGGGGGTAACAGGCGGTTGGGGTCTCCCGCTACCTATCAAATGCAGGCAAGTTGTTATTTTGCAGCTTCAAGCGCCTCGCTTAGAATTGAATTGTCACCGATATGGTTGGCAAGAAGAAGAATAAGGCGGGCATTATATGCGGCACTATCTTCATCAGACAATTCTTCATGAGACATGATAAGTTCAGCGTAGAAGTCATCAGGTGAGGTTAGATTAGGTTTTGTGTTTAATGTTGTCATCATTGATCCTTTATTGACCCTTTCCACAAGCTTTAAGAACTGCCGCGCCTAACGCTGATTCGTCATAGGTCTCCCATCGCGCAACAACATGCTGGTCTGGACGAATTAAATAAACGGCAGTTGCCGCCTTACCAAGATAGCGTTTTGCTAACATGCCACTTGGATCATCGCTGCTAGATGCAGTAATGCTTTTAATTTTTAATCCATCGAGTTCAAGTGGTTCAGGCGCATTGGTATTGATAGCAAGTATTGCAAAATCATCCCCTAATTGGCTTAGTAAGTAATCATCGCCAAATGGTGCATCTACACATGCACTGCCAACGCGAGTAAGCTGGGGTCCGTTTGCTAACAGATCTGGGCCATTTAAAGGTGAGTTTTTATAGACACAAGGCACAGATAAGCGACCTGAATTTACCAAAGGTCTGGCAAATTCATACTTTTCCGCAAGCGAAAGAACTGCATTTCTAAATGCATGACTGGTTTTTGATTTTGGCGTAATAAAGTCTGTCGCACGTGTGGAGTTTAAAATATTTTCCTGCGCCCCATGAACACGCTCAACATTATAACTATCTAAAAGAGAAGCAGGTGCTTGACCTTTAACGACCATGCCCAGTTTCCAGCCAAGATTGTCGACATCTTGAATGCCAGAGTTTGCTCCGCGTGCACCAAAAGGTGAGACTTGGTGAGCAGAATCACCGGCAAATATAACGCGGTTATGACGAAACTTTTTCATTCGTCGACATTGGAAAGTATAGATAGATGACCAGACCATTTCGTACTCAACATCGTCACCCAACATCGCGTCCAATCGAGCGCGAATGTTTTCCTCTTTCAATTCTTTTTTTCTATCAATGTTCCAACCGATTTGAAAATCGATGCGCCAAACATCATCTGGTTGTTTGTGCAGTAAGGTAGATGCCCCAGATTTAAAGTAAGGTTCAAACCAGAACCAACGCTCAGTTGGGAAAGTATTATTCTTCATTTTGATGTCGGCAATCAAGAAGTTGTCTTGAAAAACACGGCCTTCAAAATCCAAGTCCATCATAGAGCGCATTGGTGAACTTGCACCATCACATGCGATCACCCAGTCTGCTTCAATTGAATAGGGGCCATCTGGTGTGGTAATTTGCAGTGTGCTGTGTGTGTCCTTCGTATCAATATCATCGACACGATTTTTTCCTCTTATTTCAATTGGCGCTCCAGCTGCTTGTTCTTTACAGATTTGCTCAAATAGAAATTTTTCAAAATAGGGCTGTTGTAAATTAATGAAAGCGGGATTGCGATGCCCGCTTTCTTCTTGCAGGTTAAACTCAAAAACTTGTCGGTCGTCCTGAAAAACTTTACCAACGTTCCACACAACGCCCTTTTCAACCATTGCAGAACCACAGCCATAACGGTCAGCAATTTCTAAGGTGCGTTTGGCAAAGCAAATGGCTTTTGAACCTTGGCCAACGCCCTCGTGGTCATCTAAAACCAATACGGAAACGCCCTGACGGCCAAGGTCTAAAGCTGTTGCTAGACCAATCGGCCCGCCACCAACAACGACGACTTGATGTCGTGCTGGTTTTTTGGCCTCTTGATCTGCGGTTTTTTTATATGGGTATAATTTAAACGCAAGAGTATATCTGTCATTTAGCATGGTTCGGCCTCAATGAAATACAGTTTCAAGTTGGATTAGCTTTGAAGCTGTTCCCACATTTCAAGATCACGCTTGTCGGTCCAAACGCGAGGCGTATCGATCCCACGTGCTTCGTCATAGGCGCGCGAAACGTTGAAAGGCAAACAGTGTTCATAAATGGCATAATCTGAAAACTTTGGATCACAAGTAGCGCGGACTGCATCCCATGCTTCTTTCAGAGAACCACCACGCGCTGCAACTTTTGCCGCTGGTTGATAGGTGCTGTTGACAAAATCACGTGTGCTATCGATAGCGCGTTTTACTGCGTCTTTACCAATCAGTGCGCCGCCGCGACCTGGCGCAATAGCATCAACATCATAGGCAAGAATATTGTCGAGTGTTTGCCCCCAATCGCCAAAGTGACCGTCACCACAATAACAAGCAGAGTGATCTTCAACGATATCACCTGTAAACATTACATTTTCATCTGGAACATGAATGACGGCATCACCAGCAGTATGTGCGCGACCAACATGCTTGATATCAACACGGCGTTTGCCAAGATATACAGTCATGCTATCGCTGAAAGTAGTGGTTGGATACGTTAGACCCGGTATGCTTTCATGGCCTTCAAACAAACGCGGAAAACGTTGAAATTCACTATCCCAATCTTCTTGCCCACGTTCAACAACCATTGAACGTGCCACGTCAGACATAATAATATTTTCAGCGCCAAATGCGCTTGCACCCAAAACACGTACAGCGTGGTAATGGGTCAATACAATATGGCTTATTGGTTTGTCGGTAACACCGCGCACACAGTCAATAACTTTTTGTGCCAAGCGTGGTGTTGCTTGTGCTTCGATAATCATTACGCTCTCATCACCGATGATAACACCTGAATTTGGATCACCCTCAGCTGTGAAGGCATAAAGACCTTTACCAACTTCATCGAAGGTAATTTTTTTCTCGCTCATGTCGCCTTGAGATGCGAATGCTTTTGCCATGTATTTTTTCCTTTTAATTTTAAGTAGCGCGTATTATTTGTTTAGCGTGCAGATTAGCGTGCGTAGGGATTGTCTAAGGCTGGCAGCAACGTACCTACACATGAGCCAAAGCCAATCGTGTATCCATCACCACGCGCTGCGCCATTTAATGCCAGCGTATCGCCATCATTGACAAAACTGCGTTCTTCGCCTGTTTCTAATGTAAAGGGTTCTTTTCCACCCCAACTCATCTCTAACAAAGAACCGTGTTCTGATTTTTTGGGACCAGAAATTGTACCTGAACCAAGTAGGTCGCCTACATTCATTCTACTGCCAGCAGTGGTATGATGCGCCAATTGCTGAGCGGCAGAATAATACATTTGTGAATAATTGGTTTTAGCGATTGTGCTTGGTGTGCCACCCTTTGGTGTCAACGTCACGTCAAGTTCAATGTCATACAGCATTGGGCCACAGTCTTTGAGGTGTTCGAGAAGTTCGAATTCGCGCTTCGGCGTATCAGTGCGAAATGGCTCCAATGCAGCAGCAGTTACAATCCAAGGACTAATGGTAGTTGCTGTTGATTTTGCCTGAAACGGACCAAGCGGTTGATATTCCCATGCTTGAATATCACGCGCTGACCAATCGTTCAGCAATACGTAGCCAAAAATATTGTCGTAAGCTTCCTGCACCGTGATTGGAATATCACTGGTTGTGCCAACAATGGCACCCATTTCTAGTTCTATATCAAATCTTGCGCTCGGCGCAAAACGAGGGACATCGTCGTTTGGACCTTTAAGTTGGCCCCATGGGCGGCGTATGTCTGTACCAGAAACAACAACAGATGATGCGCGTCCATTATAACCAATTGGGATATGCAACCAATTTGGTGGCAACGCATTTTCGGCACCTCTAAACATAGTACCAACATTTGTGGCGTGATGTTTGCCTGCGTAAAAATCTGTGTATTCAGCAACTTTAATAGGCATATGCATTTGAGCATCTGCCGCATTTACAAGATGTGGTTCTACTTGGTTTTGTGCAGACGAACCTTGCTCTAGTAGTGCGGTTAGCTGTGTACGAAATTCTGCCCAAGCTACGCGGCCTAGCGCCATAAAAGCATTCCAACTAGGCTCAGCAAAGACCGCAGATTGTGCAGGTGCAATAGTGCCTGCTTTTTCTAGGCTACGAATATCAAGAATCTTATCACCAATAGCGACGCCACAACGTGCATCATCACCGCCTATTGAAAATACGCCATAAGGCAGGTTGTTAAGTGGAAAGAGAGTGTCTGTCTGATTAGCAGAGCTTACCCAAGACTTTATAAGAGACATTGTATTATCCTTGTTGTTTTATTTTTTACCTGGAGTGCCGTCAAACTTCTTTTCGATGTCACTCCAGCAATCTATGTAGTCGTCTTGAAGAGGCGCTTCTTGCGCTGCGAACTTCGTTAAGTGTTGAGGGAAGCGCGTTTCGAACATAAACGACATCGTGTTCTCAAGCTTTTTGGGGCCTAATTTAGAATTGGAAGCTTTTTCAAAAGCCTCTTTGTCAGGGCCGTGCGGTAACATCATATTGTGTAGACTTATGCTGCCTGGTGCAAAGCCATTGGGTTTTGCATCATACTCTCCGTAAATGTTACCCATCAATTCAGACATGATATTTTTATGATACCACGGAGGACGGAACGTATCTTCCATCACCAACCAACGCTCACGAAATAATACGAAATCGATATTAGCTGTGCCTTCTTGTCCAGAAGGGGCCGTTAGCACTGTAAAGATAGAAGGGTCTGGATGGTCGAATAAAATTGAACCAATTGGACAATAGTTACGCAAATCATATTTTAATGGCGCGTAATTTCCGTGCCACGCAACAACATCAAGTGGAGACTGGTTAATCTTTGTTTTGTGGAATTGACCACACCATTTAATGGTGATTGTTGAGGGAACTTCACGGTCCTCAAAAGCGGCAACTGGTGTTTTAAAATCGCGAGGATTTGCCATGCAGTTTGCACCAATAGGCCCACGACCAGGCAATTCGAATTTTTGACCATAATTTTCGCAAACAAACCCACGTGCAGGCCCTTTAACAACCTCGACGCGATAGACGAGCCCACGAGGAATGATTGCTATTTCTTGAGGTGCAAGGTCAATTATTCCAAGTTCGGTGCAAAGACGCAAAGTTCCTTCTTGAGGAACAATCAACAATTCAGAATCAGCCGAATAAAAATAATCATCGACCATAGATTGCGTTGCTAAATAAACATGCGTTGCCATGCCCACTTGCGTGTTGACATCACCAGCCGTGGTTATCGTACGCATGCCAGTGACAAAAGTTAACTCTTCACCCGTATGAGGTATAGGGTCCCATCGATATTGACCAAGGCTTATCACATCTGGATTGATGTTTGGTGCTGACTTCCATAAAGGCATGTCAATTTTTTCATAGCGATGACTGTGCTTCACGGATGGACGAATTCTGTAACACCAAGTGCGTTCATTTTGATGACTTGGCGCTGTAAATGCTGTGCCAGATAATTGCTCACCATACAGACCGTAATTGCATTTTTGCGGACTGTTCATTCCTTGCGGTAGGGCGCCTGGCAGGGCCTCGGTTTCAAAATCGTTGCCAAAACCAGACATGTAGCCTTCGCTCGTGCCTGTATTATTAGGGGCAATTGTTAGACCAGAATTTGATGCAAATTTGTTCATAGTGCTTTCCTAACGACAGTGTCATCTTCTGTAAGGATAATATCATTGCATTTGCAATGAAGTCAATAAATTTATTGCAAATGCAATGAAATTAGTTGATTGTGTTGTGAAGAAGAAAGGTTTTCATGTGGCAGATAAACTTCCAGAATTTGATTTAGAGAAATATTTACCCTACCGATTTACAGTCGTGGCGGCACGTTTGAGTGACGATTTGGCTAAGAAGTATAAGAAACGCTACGGCATTTCGATCCCAGAATGGCGCGTTCTTCTAAATGTTGGCTACACCCAAAATTTGTCAGTTAGAGACATTGAAAAAAGGGTGAATTTAGAAAAATCGAAAGTCAGCAGAACGGCTGCTAAACTTGAGGCTAAAGGTTTTTTAATCAAACAAATAGATGGCGATGATAGGCGCTTGGTGAAGTTTACATTAACCCCTGAAGGCATTCGCCTACTTGGAGAATTGATCCCTATTGCACAAGCCTTTCAAGCAGAAATAAAAGAAAAATTAGGGGATCAAATAGGGCTGGTTAATCAGACTTTAGATTTATTAATGAAAGAAGATGAATGATAAAATTATACGACTATTGGTGCTCTTCAGCCAGCTATCGTGTGCGCATTGCACTTGGGTTGGCAGGCGTTAAATGGGACACACAAGTGGTCAACTTATTAGACGCTGAACATAAATCTAAAGACCATCTAGCTCGTAATCCGCAAGGTTCGGTGCCAGTATTAGAAATTGATGATGTTAGTTTAACTCAGTCAGTGGCCATTATAGAATATCTTGATGAAACTCGAGAACTTGCTTTATTGCCCAAATCGCCAATTGAGCGCGCTCAAGTGCGCGCATTGGCCCATGCAATTGCCATGGAGGTTCATCCTGTGTGCAATTTGAATGTGGCAAAATGGGCTGTCGCCAATTCTGATGGAAACATCACAATGGAAAGCTGGATGCAGCACTTTATTACGAATGGTCTATCAGCTTATGAAAATATGGTGAGTGGAGGTGATTATTCGTATGGAGATTGCGTAACGCTGGCGGACATTTGCTTAACGCCACAAGTTTACAATGCAAAAAGATGGAAAGTTGATATGAGTCAATTTCCAAAAGTCTCAAATATTCAATCTCATTTAGACGACATTGAAGCTTTTCAATTTGCCCATCCTGATAAATCACCCCAATCTTAAAGGGCTGTAGCCTGTATGTAGCCATATAAAGTAGATATGTTCGGATTAATGCCGCTTCATGTACATATTGATATGGGCATGAATTGGAAGGCTACCAAATGTAAGGCCATCAGACCTTCCCTTCTCACCATCTTGTCCATTGATTTGGAAGATTTCCTCTATAATGGAGGTAATTGTTTTACCGCCACTTTTCCATTTGTACTCTCTTACATGAGTTGCAGGTTCATCTCGATCTATTTCATCTTCATTTGATAAAGTTCTGGCATTGCATTAATTACGTTCAATCAATTGATTGTTTTTAAATACTGCACAAACCGAGGTATATTCCCCAGCCCTTGTTACTGAGGAGGTAAATACTGAAATGAAAATGTAATTAGTATTAAAAAAAACATCTTCATTTGCACTTATTCGCCTCAACTTTTAGCAACTCATTTTCAAGTCTGTACGTATTTTACGTTTATCCGATTGCAAGCGAATACGTTCGGTCTGATATGTTTTCACGAACTCAGACAAGAGTTCCGGACTTTTGAGATGCTGTTGTAACCCATTCAAAACAGCGGGTTCTATCTTATCTAGATAATAGATTTTCTTGTTATCACATGAACCGGACTCGCGCCTCGTAGAACAATGTACTCTTATCCGCCCATGGTCCCTGTCTTTGACTCATAGAATTGCCTTTTCTCGAAAGCAGTCATTGGAACAAAATGCGGTGTAGGTCCGCTGCGAACTAAGGATGACAAATTTTTTTGTAGCGCCGCGAATGGCGGCTCTTAAGCATTGCCTAAAATAAAAATTTTTATGTGCACACAATTAATCCTTCTCACTATTATAATTCCTAGCCGCTTAGCTTAAGGGAGGTAGGAACCTTAAGGAGAATAACGATGGAAACTTCACATAGCGTGCCAGAGCTGGTTGCTGCTGCACAGGTCAATGCAAAGACGTACGAAGATCAGATTGCGGTAGTTCGGAAACATTTGGAAGGGCCGAATGGCTCAGAAGCTCAAATTGAAGACCTGCGCGCGGCGTGTGTCGCTATTGAATTGATAGCCGTTGATACGTTCTCTCTTTTCGAAGCGCGAATGCAGCGTCACTTCAAACGGGGGCCATTTTCGCGGAAATTAAGAGCATCGCTCCTAGATTCAGGGCGAACTGACCTCGCCGATAGGATCCATAAGTATTATCTCGCAATCAACGTGCTTAAGCACGGAAAAGGTGCAAGTTATCGGGAATTACTCGACACTCCGACCGCACTTTTTCATGTGAATTCAGTCGAAAGTGTCAATTCAGAAGAAGGACACGCTCCTCGTGGTCTTATAGATATTGACGTGCCCGGTTTTTTTGATGGGCTAGCCACAACACTGCTTGAGGCGCACCAATTCCTTGAAAAACGATAGTTTCGCGAACTCAATTTACGATAATGAATATACGACACATGGCTAATGCTATGTCCTGACTTAAGAAAGTTCACACATCCTATGACTGATCCTCGCATGAAAATGGTTTTGGTAACGCCTGAAATTCCTTACAATACAGGTGCTATTGGGCGCACGTGCGTTGCGTTGAACCTAGAGCTGATCTTGATTAAGCCTTATGGATTTTCCCTTGACGAGAAAGCAGTGCGGCGAGCTGGAGCGGACTACTGGCAGTATATAAATCTCAGCGAGTACGACAGCTGGCAGTGTTTTTTAGATGATCGCAAGCCATCTCCCGATAGTTTATTCTTCTTTGAAGAACACGGGTCCCAAACTGTCTACGATCCGGACTATCCACAAGATGCCTATTTGGTATTTGGATGTGAATCTAAAGGGTTGCCATTGGAGATACTAGACACGATGGAAGAGCGCACATTCAGTTTGCCCATGCTTGATTCACGTGTTCGATCGCTCAATTTAGCAAATGTTGCCACAGCCGTTATCTATCAAGCTATGCGTGGGCAATTGGGAGGCTGAAAACGGCAGTTGGTTAAAGGCGTAGGACATAACCGCGACAGGTCCAATTCGTACAAGTCGATCATTTAAGGACATGCTTTAAATAATCAAAATTTTACAGGGTCTATCATTGATGGTGTTGACTGAGGCCTAATGGGGCAAGTGGAGGCGTAATATGGGAATTATTCACAATTACACAGTTATAAATTCCATCCTATTTAATCATGAAATATCGATCTGTTAAATGAAGGGTTATCCGCATCATAATCGGCGTGTCGGGGGTAACTCACTCTCTTGCTACCAACAAAATCAATAGGATAAATAGCTCTTATTTTGGCGTCGGTTGATTAGAAGCTCCATCTTATAATTGGCTGATTCATTAGCGTGATTTGTAAGAGTGCCTGCATTTTACACAGATTAATTCTATTTATTTAAATATTGCACTTAACCAATTTAATTTCATGGTGCATCAGCACACACTTTATGCGGGTATTCTAATTGTTGAATTATAGCATTTGATAGAATCTTGAAGATCGATACTAACTATTTCTTCAGTATGAATAATAAAAGGGACAAGCCGCATTTTTAGGCGAGTTTGATATTTGGGGATTATGGGGCTTTATTCAGTTTATAGATTTTTGTGTCGCATATTAGTGCGGGTCAATTTTCTTTTAGTGCTTTAGCTGTGACCTCGAACATTTGATCGATCTGGGCTTTGCTGATGATTAGCGGTGGTGAATAGGCAAGTGAATCACCAGAAACGCGCACCATTACACCCTTGTCCCACATGGATTTCATTACATTGTATGCTCGCGCACCCACTGCGCCCTCACGTGATTCTAAATCAATACCAGCCGCCAGTCCTATGGTTCTAATGTCAGTAACATGCTTTGTGCCTTTTAGCGCATGGGCAGCATCTGCAAAATACTGGGTTAAGTCTGCAGAGCGTTTGAACATCTCATCTTCTTCATAAGCGTCCAGTGTCGCTAAAGCAGCGGCGCATGCTAGCGGATGTCCAGAATAAGTGTAGCCGTGAAATAGCTCTATGGGTGCATCGGCATTTTCGACCATTGTCTCATAAATTTCGTCTTTCACACCAACTGCACCCATTGGCACCACAGCGCTGGTGAGGCCCTTTGCCAATGTAATAATATCTGGCTCGACGCCAAATTTTTCGGCGGCTGTCATCGTACCAAGGCGGCCAAAGCCCGTTATCACTTCATCGAATATTAGCAAAATATCGTGCTTATCGCAGATGGTTCTAAGGCGTTTTAAATAACCTTTTGGCGGTGGTAAAACGCCTGTAGAACCTGCAAAGGGTTCAACAATGACTGCCGCAATGCATGAAGCGTCATGTAGACTAACCAAGCGTTCTAAATCATCAGCAAGTTCTACCCCATGTTCTACCTCGCCTCTGCTATAGGCGTTTTTAACAGGGTCATGCGTGTGGCGTATGTGATCTACACCATTGAGCAGAGAGCCAAAATACATACGGTTTTTTACCATGCCGCCAACCGATATGCCGCCAAAACCTACGCCGTGATATCCACGTTCGCGGCCTATAAGCCGTGTCTTTGTTCCTTTGCCACGGGCGCGTTGATAAGCCAAAGCGATTTTAAGTGCAGTATCTACCGATTCTGAACCAGAGTTTGTGTAGAAAAAATGATTGATGTTCTTTGGAAATTGCATGGCTAAGCGGTTGGAAAGTTCAAACGCATCGTTATGACCAAAATGGAAATTTGGTGCGTAATCTAATGTGTTTACCGCCTTGGTAACCGCCTCAACAATTTTTGGATGGCAATGCCCAGCATTGACACACCACAGACCAGCTGTGCCATCTAATATCTGCTTACCTTCGGCGCTCGTATAATACATGCCTTTGGCAGAAGTGATGATTCTTGGATCAGCCTTAAAATCTTTGTTATTGGTAAAAGGCATCCAGAAATTTTCTAAATGATTGGGTTTCATAATGTGCTCCTCAATCTGGTGTTTCGCTCTGGTGTTTCGCTGTCATAAAAGAAGTTTAATACGCTGTATGGATTAATACCAGATAGCAATGTTAAATGTTCGTTTTTTGGGTGTCACTTGACCAAGCTT
>NVRK02000057.1 GCA_002400845.2 Hyphomicrobiales bacterium | reverse complement strand
GCAACGCTTGGTCCAGAATTTAAAGTTGATATTCCCCGCCCAAGATTGCGCGCTGAAATGAACTCAGATGAAGACTTCATCAAATTGCGCGGCCAAATTACCGACTATCTGATGAATGTAGCCGCTCAACGCAAAACAGAAACTGGCACTGAATATACATTGCCAAATGTTGTGCCAATCAGTCAAAAAGATGAGTTGCCGGTTGCTTATTCCCAAGCGAGTAAAACGCAAAAAGATGAACGCTATTTAGAATTTTCTCAGGTTAAAAAAGTCTACCCAACACCAAAAGGACCTTTAACAGTTATTGATGGCTTTGACATGAAGATCAAAAAGGGTGAATTCATCACCGTTATTGGTCACTCTGGTTGCGGTAAATCGACAGTACTTTCTATGCTTTCTGGCCTTAACGAAATTACCGAAGGCGGTATTATTCTTGATGGCAAGCACATTCAAAGTGCTGGACCAGATAAAGCTGTTGTTTTCCAATCACCCTCGCTTCTCCCATGGCTAACGGCCTATGAAAACGTTGAGCTAGGCGTAGAGAAAGTTTACCCGCACGCCACAAAACAAGAGCGTGTTGATGTCATTGAATACTATTTGGCAAAAGTCGGCCTAGCCGATTCTATGAACAAAATGGCTGATGATTTATCCAACGGCATGAAACAGCGCGTTGGTATTGCCAGAGCCTTTGCTTTATCGCCAAAATTACTCCTGCTTGATGAGCCATTTGGAATGCTTGATTCTCTCACACGTTGGGAATTGCAAGACGTTTTGATGGATGTTTGGACACGCACAAAAGTGACCGCCATTTGCGTTACGCACGATGTTGATGAAGCCATTTTATTGGCTGACCGCGTTGTGATGATGTCTAATGGTCCAAATGCCAAAATCGGCAACATTATGGAAGTAGACCTTCCGCGCCCTCGTTCAAGAAAAGCGCTGTTAGATCACCCAGATTATTATGCCTACCGCGAAGAGCTTTTAGATTTTCTAGAAGCTTACGAAGGTGGCGCAAACCCAGATGCTGAACAATTAAAATCCATCCAGCAAAAACGTGCGACTCGCATTGCACGTCAACAAAAGTCCAACCCTAAAAAACCCCAGAACAAAACCAACAAAGTAGTGGCGGCGGAGTAAAATTATGAAAAAGAAATTAGTAGTAATCGGAAATGGTATGGCTCCTGGCCGCATGCTTGAAGACTTATACGACAAAGCACCAGATGCTTATGACGTAACAATCTTCAACGCTGAACCTCGGGTGAATTATAACCGCCTCATGCTTTCACCTGTTTTGTCTGGTGAAAAAACCTATGAAGACATCATCACACATGACGATGCTTGGTATGATGAGAAAAACATTACGTTGCACAAAGCGGCTCGTATTAGCAAAATTGATCGCGAAGCAAAAACCGTTACATCAGAACGCGGCGTTGTTGCTGATTATGACAAACTGGTTATTGCAACAGGCTCAAACCCGTTCATTATTCCACTACCGGGCAAAGACCTTGAAGGTGTTTTAACCTACCGTGACTTAGACGATGTAGACAAAATGATCGACTATTCCAAGAAAGGCGGCAGAGCCGTTGTTATTGGAGGCGGTCTATTGGGTCTTGAGGCTGCAGCTGGTCTGCGCGAACAAGGCATGGAAGTAACCGTTATTCACCTAATGCCTACTTTGATGGAACGCCAGCTTGACCAAGCAGCTGGTTACCTTCTTGAAAAAGCATTTGTTGACCGCGATATCCAAGTTCTTTGTGAAGCAAATACAAAAGAAATATTAGGCGAAGACGGAAAAGTTGCTGGCGTTTTACTTGCTGATAGCACAAAGATTGATGCAACAATCGTTGTCATGGCTGTTGGCATTAGACCAAGCGCAGACCTTGCTAAAGATGCAGGCCTTGATACCAATCGTGGCATCTTGGTTAGCGATGACATGCTCACATCTGATCCTAACATTTACGCGCTCGGCGAATGTGTTGAACACCGTGAACAAGTGTATGGCCTTGTTGCGCCACTTTACGAAATGGCATCTACAATTGCTGAAAACTTGCTTGAAGGTTCTAGTGAATATACAGGATCTGTTACGGCAACGAAACTAAAAGTTACAGGCATTGATCTTTATTCTGCAGGTGATTTTGCAGAAGCAGAAGACCGCCAAGAAATCGTTCTTCGTGATGCAACAGCAGGCGTTTATAAACGCTTGGTTCTTAAAGACGATAAAATCATCGGCGCTGTGCTTTATGGTGAAACTTCTGATGGTCCTTGGTTCTTTGACATGCTCAAAAAGGGAACCAACGTTTCTGAAATGAGGGACACTCTTATTTTTGGTCAAGCCTATCAAGGGGGTGCTGCGCTGGACCCCACGGCGGCCGTTGCAGCCTTGCCGGATGATGCGGAAATCTGTGGTTGTAACGGCGTTTGCAAATCTACAATTGTAAATAAAATTAACGAGCTTAATCTTACAACGATTGACGAAGTTCGTGCCCACACGAAAGCATCAAACTCTTGCGGTACTTGTACTGGCCTAGTTGAGCAATTGATGGCTGTAACATTGGGCGATAGTTTTGACCCCGATGCAGTTCAGTCTATGTGTAAGTGTACTGATTTAGGTCATGGTGATGTTCGCAGACTTATTGTTGCTAAAGAACTTAAAACAATTCCTGAGGTTATGCAGGAATTGGAATGGAAAACATCTTGCGGATGCGCAAAATGTCGTCCTGCTCTTAACTACTATTTAGTGGCTGATTGGCCTTCAGAATACGCAGATGATTATCAGTCACGCTACATCAACGAACGTGTACACGCCAACATTCAAAAAGATGGCACCTACTCTGTTGTGCCACGCATGTGGGGCGGGGTGACAAACGCTAAGGAATTACGCGCCATTGCGGATGCTTGTGACAAGTATGAAATACCACTTGTAAAATGTACCGGTGGTCAGCGTATCGATATGTTTGGCATTAAAAAAGAAGACCTACCTGCTATATGGGCAGATTTAGGCGAAGCTGGTTTTGTATCGGGTCAAGCTTATGCCAAAGGCCTGCGTACAGTAAAAACATGCGTGGGAACCGATTGGTGTCGTTTTGGTACGCAGGATTCTACAGGCCTTGGCATAAAACTTGAAAAGTTTATGTGGGGGTCGTGGACGCCAGCTAAACTTAAACTCGCTGTTTCTGGTTGCCCACGCAATTGCTCAGAAGCAACTTGTAAAGACATTGGCATCATCTGTGTAGATTCTGGTTTTGAAATACACTTTGCTGGCGCTGCTGGATTGGACATTAAAGGCACAGAAGTGCTGGGTATCGTCCCAACAGAAGAAGACGCACTGGAATATGTTGTAGCGCTTGCACAAATGTATCGCGAGCAGGGTTTCTACCTTGAGCGTATTTACAAATGGGCAAAACGCATTGGCTACGATGAAGTGCGTGCGCAAATTATGGACAATCCACAAAAGCGTAAAACCTACTTTGAAAATTTTGTTGAAAGTCAAAAATACGCACAAATTGATCCTTGGTCAGAACGCGTATCTGGTAAAGACAAACACGAATTTAACCCGCTAGCCACATTAGAATTGGAGCCAGCAGAATGAACATAAACACAACAACAACCGTCTCATGTGATGCGGATAAATGGTTCAAGGTTGGTAAAATTTCTGATATCCCATCACGGGGTGCGCGGTGCATAAATAATGGCGATATGAAAATTGCCATTTTTCGCACTCAAGACGATCAGATTTTTGCGCTTGAAGACAAATGTCCTCACAGCTCTGGCCCCCTTAGCCAAGGCATTGTGCACGATGGATGCGTCACTTGCCCATTGCACAATTGGGTCATTTCGCTTGAAAGCGGATTGGCACAAGGTGCAGATAAAGGCGCGACCAAAAGCTTTCCGACAAAACTAGATGGCGAAACAATTTTGCTAAATCTATCCTACACACTTGCAGAAGTGAGCGAAGACTAAATGTTAGAACAAAGCCTTGTTCCAAAAACACTAAATCCAGTGGGCGAGACGACAAAAACGACTTGTCCTTACTGCGGCGTTGGCTGTGGTGTACTCGCGACACCTGTTGCAGACGAACAAGGCAAAATAAGCATAGACATTAAGGGAGATCCCGATCACCCTTCCAATTTTGGACGTCTATGCTCTAAAGGCTCTGCTCTTGGTGAAACCGTAGATCTTGATGGGCGCTTATTATATCCCAGTATAAATGGTGCTCGTTCAGACTGGGAAACGACACTAAAACTTGTCGCTGATAAATTTAACGATACTATAAAAAAGCATGGCCCAGATAGCGTTGCTTTTTATGTATCGGGTCAAATTTTAAGCGAAGATTATTACGTTGCAAATAAGTTGATGAAGGGCTTTATCGGCTCTGCAAACATTGATACAAATTCGCGCCTCTGCATGGCCTCCAGTGTTGCTGGTCATAAAAAAGCCTTTGGTACAGATACTGTTCCAGGCACCTACGAAGACTTAGAACATGCTGACTTAATTGTTTTGGTTGGCTCGAACCTAGCTTGGTGTCACCCAGTAATTTATCAACGCATTGCAGCAGCAAAAGAACAACGCCCAAATCTAAAAGTAGTGCTGGTTGATCCGCGTCGCACCATGACAAACGATCTTGCAGATTTGCATTTGGCGATTAGACCAGATGGTGACTGCGCATTATTTTCTGGTCTGTTGACACATCTTGAAAACAACAAAAATCTCGATCAAAATTATATTGATAATTACACAAATGGGTTTGATGTGGCCCTTAACATGGCGAGCAACTTATCGTTAGAAAACATTATTGAGCAAACGGGCTTAAGCGCTGATGAGATCAATCAGTTCTACACAATGTTTGCTGAAACGCAAAAAACCGTTACGGTTTATAGCCAAGGCGTAAACCAGTCTGTTAGCGGCACAGATAAAGTAAGCGCAATAATCAATTGCCATTTAGCAACGGGCCGAATTGGCAAAATTGGCATGGGTCCATTTTCCATTACGGGTCAACCAAATGCGATGGGTGGTCGCGAAGTTGGTGGCCTAGCAAACACACTTGCTTGCCATATGGATTTAGAAAACGAAGATCACCGTAACCTAGTTCAAACATTTTGGGACGCACCAACCATTGCCACATCGCAAGGCGCTAAAGCCGTTGAGATGTTTGATAAAGTGGCTAGTGGTGACATTAAAGCCATTTGGATAATGGCGACCAACCCAGTTGATAGCCTGCCAAATTCAAGCGCGGTAGAAGCAGCCCTCGAAAAATGTCCGTTTGTTGTTGTTTCTGATGTTGTCGAACACACAGACACAATTCGTTATGCAAATGTTAAATTACCAGCGCTTGCATGGGGCGAAAAAGATGGAACAGTAACAAATTCTGAACGTAGAATTTCACACCAAAAAGCATTTTTATCAGCACCCAGCGAAGCAACATCTGATTGGTGGCAAATGTGCGAAGTCGCAAAACATATGGGTTTTGCTACCGCATTTAATTACACAAATGTTTCTGAAATTTTCAAAGAATATGCGGCCCTTTCTGCACATCAAAATAATGACACTCGTGATTTTGACATTGGCGCTTATGCAGACATCGCCAATGATGAATATGAAACTTTAAAGCCATTCCTATGGCCACTCACTAAAGATACGGCGCAAAAAGGTAATATAATTTCCAACCATCGTTTTTTTGCGCAAGGAAATTTCTATACGACAGATAGAAAAGCACGTTTTATAGCTGTCGAAGCCAAGCAAAGTGAAGTGACAGAGTTTTCATTTCCATTAGCGCTTAATACAGGCCGTGTTCGTGACCATTGGCATACAATGACCAGAACCGCCAAAACGCCTCGTTTATCTGCTCATATGGCAGAACCTTTTTGTGAAATACATCCAAAGGATGCCCAAAAATATAAGATCCAAGAAGCTGGCATTGTTGAAGTAGAAAGCGCAATTGGCGCTATCCGTGTACGTGCGCTTATTACCGATCGTGTACAAGAAGGCGCTGTCTTTGTACCGCTTCACTGGACAGATCAATATGCTTCAAATGGGCGCGTTGATAAATTAGTGCCGCCAGTTTTAGACCCGTTTTCTGGTCAGCCAGCTTATAAAAATACTGGTGTAATCATTAGGCCATTTGAAGCTAAAACCTACGGTTTTGCCATTTGTCGAGAATTACCAAAAGAGATTAATGCGCCTTATTGGGCCAAAGCAAAGTGTATTGGCGGTTGGCGCATAGAATTTGCATTTGCTAAAAAACAAGATACCAGCAACCTAATTACCAATATTTTGGGCCTTAAAAAGGACGATGCAAATATATCTTTTGAAGACGAAACAAGCGGAATAGAGCGCTTTGTTTGGTTTAACAAAGAGCAAGCACACCAAATGGAAGCAGCTATTTTTGTTGCACCAACACCTGTAGAAGTTTCACGTTCTTGGGCTGTTGATTTACTTTCAACACGCCACGAAGATCCGCAAGAACGCTTTCGCATCATTGCTGGTCGCCCTAGCCAAGACGTGCCAGACAAAGGCGCCATTGTTTGTTCGTGCTTCTTCGTTGGTGCAAATGAGATTGCAGATGCTGTTAAAGCTGGTAACATAAGTGTACAAGCCATTGGCAAATGCTTGAATGCAGGAACTAATTGTGGTTCATGCAAATCAGAAATTAGTCAAATTATTAGTGAGAACCAAGCAATTGCAGCCGAGTGATACAAACACACGCGCAAAGCGCCCTTTAAACAGAATGGAAGAATTGGCTGTATTGCCAGTGTTTTTCAAACTGAAAGGTAAAAAAGTTTCCCTTGTTGGCGGTACGCAAGCCGCTGCTTGGAAGGGTGAACTTATAGCAGCAGCAGGCGCAATTGTTCATATTTTTGCGACCAAACTTGACCCAATTTTTGACGAAGTTATTGAGAGCAATCCAGCCTCTTTTGTTCATCATATCGAAGACTGGTCTGCAAAAACATTTGACGATGCAAAAATCGTAATTGCTGATCTTGAGTTACCAGAAGCTGAAGAGTTTTATCAGGCCGCTCAAAAAGCAGGCGTGCCAGTTAACATCATCGACAAACCAGATTTTTGCGAATTTCAATTTGGTTCTATCGTAAACCGTTCACCAGCAATTGTTAGTATTTCAACAAATGGTGCCGCACCAATTTTAAGCCAAGCGATCCGTCGACGTATCGAAACATTGCTTCCAGCTTCAGTTAAAAATTGGGCTCAATTGGCGCAAAACGTTCGTGCCGACATTTCCGACAAGTTAGAAATTGGTGGGCAACGCAGAATTTTTTGGGAACGTTTTGTCGATAAAGCTTTTGGCCATGCACCACAAGAAAATGACGAACAAGAATTAATTGCAGATGCAACACGCATTAAGACAACAGGCCTTGGCAACATCGGCAAAGTAACCCTTGTTGGCGCAGGACCTGGCGATGCAGAATTATTAACGCTTAAAGCAGTACGCGCCTTGCAAGCCGCTGATGTAATTCTATTCGATGATTTAGCATCTGATGAGGTTTTAGAGCTCGCCCGCCGCGAAGCAAAGCGTATGTTGGTTGGCAAACGCGGAGGCCGCAAAAGCTGCAAGCAAGAAGACATAAACGACATGATGGTTAAACTTGCTAAATCTGGCAAAAACGTTGTGCGTTTAAAATCTGGCGACCCAATGGTATTTGGTAGAGCTGGCGAAGAAATTAAGCGCCTAGGCGCTGAGGGCATTCCTGTTACCATCGTTCCAGGCATTACTGCCGCCTCTGCAATGGCTGCGCAATTAGGCGTTTCACTAACGCACCGCGACCATGCGCAATCTGTACGCTTTGTAACTGGCCACAGCAAAAAGGGCGAATTGCCAACCGATATTGATTGGCGCGCCGTTGCTGATCCAACAACAACAACAATTTTTTACATGGGTGGGCGTACTGCTAGTCGTATCAGCGATACGCTGATTGAAAATGGCATGGACGCTGACACACCTGTTGTTGTGTGCTCTTCAATCTCTAGACCAGAATCTAAAAACTGGCATGGCACACTACAAACATTGCCAGAAGGCATTAAAATTATTGGCTACAATAATCCAGTGCTTATTGGTGTTGGTTCTGTCTTTGCAACAGCGCTTAGTGCGCAAAATTCAGGCACTTCAAAACAAGCCTAATCTTTAGATATTCTAACTTAATTCTTTTGCCCAAGGCGGATTTGCGCCTGCGCGCGATACAGTTATCGCCGCAACTTTATTGGCAAGCTTTATAGCGCTTGTTAGCTTTTCTTCATCTATTGTTTTAAGCGCGTTCTTATCCAAACACCCAATTTTTTTAAGACCAGACAATAAACCCGCATTAAATGTGTCACCTGCACCAATGGTATCAACCACTTCAACTTTTTCAGACGCTACATCAAATTGAGTGTCTTTAGTAAACGCAGTAACGCCATCTGCGCCCTTGGTTAGAAGAACAATTGAAACGCCAAGCTCAACGATTTTTCTAACCGCTACATCTAAATCCATATCTGGATAAATCCAAACTAAGTCTTCATCAGATACTTTTACGATGTCACTCATTGCAAGCATTCTTAATATGCGCACACGATGCCCTGCTTCATCTGCGATAAAACTTGTTCTAATATTGGGGTCTAATGAGATAACGCATTTTCCAGCTTCGCGTTTCATCAACGCTTCATAAGCAGAACCGCAAGGCTCTGGTATAAGACTGATCGCCCCAAAGTGAAGTGCCAAAGTATCGCTCGGCAAGTCTGGCAACATTGCAGGCGTTAAACTGCGCGTTGCAGAATTTTCATCCATAAATGTATATTCAGCATTGCCATTGGTAAGCTTAACAAAAGCCAGCGTTGTTGGATTATCCACACTAACACAATAATCTGTACTAACTTTTGAAGCTTCTAAAACCTCTCGCAATTGACCACCAAACATATCACTCGATACGCCAGCCAAAAAACCTGTCGGCTCACCCAATCGACCAAGCGCAATTGCAGTGTTAAATATCGCACCACCAGCCACTGGCAAAAATGAATTTTGCCCATCGCATAATTCGCGTGGCAACATATCAATTAGCGCTTCACCACAACAAATTATCATTTAATCCATACCTCATAATCTGAGACCAATAGGTGTAATGGCTCAACATCTTCTTCAATTGTCGAAAACCGACCAATGGGTTCAGCAAAAATATTATCATTAATATCATCATTTACGGTTGAGACTTCACCGATGAGTACATCACCACCCTCGCCCCAAAATGAGTGCCAATTACCGGGCATTAACGTTACACTCTCACCAGGGTTTAACCGAAGAATATCACCAGCGCCCTGCGTTCGAAGCACGCCATCCGTTGCAACAGTTACATCGCTCACTTTATCAATCTGGCCATCGCCATCACTATTATATAATTTCAAGGCAAGTGTTGCGCCACCACGGTTTATAATATCCTCGGCCTTTACAATATGGCGATGCATTGGAGAAATTTGATCTTGCCGTGAGATCATAATTTTCTCTGCATAACACATGCCTCCACCACGGCTTAAATCGTCCTGTGAACCATTTCGAACCGTGAATAAAAACAAACCTAACTTATCAAAATTACCTTTACCATAATCTGTAATGTCCCAGCCAAGTCGCGCATCAATGATGCCAGCAATATCAGCTTTTCTTTTTATCAACTCGCTTGGCGACCAATAAGCAAAGGGCGGCAAAACAAACCCAAATGATCGCATAAAATCATCTGCCTCAGCAATGATTTGATTTACTTCAGAGCGCTTCACTTAAGACATTTCTTTAAACAGAATGTTTTGATCTAATAGATATCGATTGAACAACGGCAAGCTTGCACCACCCAAAGCGCGTGCGGCACTACCAACAACGCCTTCTAATATTACTGGCTCAATAATACCTTGCAGATCAAGTTTTTCAAATTCTGCTTTGGTTTTATTCACTATGGCTTCCCTAACATTAAATGGAAAGCCACCATCAATAATTATAGCTTCAAAATCAATTACAGAACAGCAAGATGCAATGGCAATTGCAAGATGGCGCGCTGTTGTTCCAATCCAACTCTCTAACTCTTCTTCAAAACCTAACCATTCATTTTGGTTTAACCAAAGTGGGGAAGGATCAATGTCTTTTTCCTTTAGACGGTTTTCCAACTGATAGATTGAAGCAAGGTCGATAAGTTGAGTAACGTCCCCATTTTTCTCCAATGCAGGCATCGGTCCTATTGCGCCAGCTGTACCAGTTCTACCCGAGTATATTGAATGGTTTAGAACAATACCGCCGCCAATGAATGTGCCGATAAAGAAATACACAAAATCTGAAAATTCAGAACCACGCCCAAAGATTAATTCTGCACCACAGGCAGACGTTGCATCATTTTGAATAAAAATTGGAAGATCTGTAATGGCTTTAAATTCATTTGCAAAATCATAATCTTTCCACAAATCCATTTCGCCTTTTGGCGCACCAACTTTTTCTGCCCAATTCCACAATTCAAAAGGAAGTGATATGCCAATGCCTGCAACATTTTTTTCTTGCTCAGGCTTTAAGCTAGCGAACAACTCTTCCAGTCCACTCCTAGCAAATTCCAATATTTCGTGCGGCAACGGATAGTGATAATTTTTATGAATGGCCTTTTGGCGATCCCCCAAAAAATCTACCAATATAAGCTCAGCGCTTCTTCTACCAATTTTCAGACCAATAGAAAACACACCCTCAGGGTTAAGTGACATCGGCACAGATGGCTGACCAACTTTACCACGTTGCGGAGTGCCACGCAGTAAAAGACCTTCGCTTTCTAGTGAACGCATAATAACAGAAGCAGTTTGGGCAGACAGCCCCGTTTTGCGTGCAATTTCTGATTTTGGAAGATTTCCATGTCGCCTAACTAAAGAAAGCACAAGCCGCTCATTATATGCGCGAACTTTAATTTGATTTGCGCCACCGCTCGTATCAACAACCTTATCTAATCTATTATACATTATAGCCTACTCACCCCTACACTAGTTCCAATTTTAGGCTCTAATGCCATAACTATACAAATAGAATGCGGTCCATTTTCGATACAATACACATCATAATTAATAAATCAATCTGATTTATTAATTGACAGCCCAACTTTTAGGTGTCAGTTTGAGATAACGTCACCCGAATTGACTTTCCTCTTAGTTAAAATTCACGACGTACAAAATCAGCTGAAAATAATTTCAGCCTACATTTAGATTTTCGGGAGAAATCGACATGAAAAATTCACTAATTAAATCTGGTATTGCTGCACTAGCTTTTACCGCAATATCTGCAACAGGCGCATTCGCTGACGTTGGCGCTTGTTTGATTACAAAAAACAACACCAACCCTTTCTTCGTTAAAATGAAAGAAGGCGCTGTAGCAAAAGCCAAAGAAATGGGAATTTCATTACAATCTTACGCTGGTAAAGTAGATGGCGATGCGGGTCCACAAATCACAGCAGTTGAAAACTGTGTTGCTGCTGGCGTTAAAGGCATTCTAATCACACCTTCAAACGATTCAGTTGGCCCTGCTTTGAAAAAAGCACGTAAAGCTGGCATTATTGTTATCGCACTTGATACGCCATTGGCAGATCCTGAAGCGCAAGACATGACGTTTGCAACAGACAATTTTGAAGCTGGCCTACTAATCGGTAAATGGGCAAAAGCTAAACTTGGCGATGCAGCTAAAGACGCAAAAATCGGCATGCTAGACATTAACAAAGATAACATCTCTGTTGACGTTGCACGCGACACTGGCTTCCTAGTTGGTTTTGGCATTGAGGTTCCTAACCTTAAGGTGATGGGTTCAGAAACCGATCCTCGCGTTATTGGTCACGAATCTTCAGGTGCAAACCCAGAAGGTGGCGTAACATCAGTTGAAAACCTTTTGGCTAAAGAGCCAGGCATGAATGTTGTTTACACAATTAACGAACCTGCTGCTGAAGGTGCTTACCAAGCGCTTAAAAAAGCTGGCAAAGAAAAAGACGTTCTTATCGTTTCTGTAGATGGCGGTTGCCCAGGCATTGCAAGTGTTAAGTCTGGCATCATCGGTGCTACATCACAGCAATACCCACTATTGATGGCTTCAAAAGGCGTCGAAGCAATTGCTGCTTTTGCAAAAGATGGCACTAAGCCAACGGCTTCTGACGGTCTTACATTCTTCAACACGGGTGTAAATCTAGTAACAGATTCACCAGCTGACGGAGTTCCTTCTGTTGATAGTGCAAAGGGCACTGATCTTTGCTGGGGCTAATCCCACTCCTAAGTGTCAACATTGACAATACACAATTAAAGTACATTCTTTAAATACATTGGGCGGCACTAGAGCCGCCCTTTGTAGTTGAGTACCCACCACTGAAACATAAAAGGGAAATGATGCGCTATGAGCAATCAGAAGACCCCAACGAAAACCATCTCAGATTTTGAATCTAAATTAGTCGACGCTGATGATGCAGTTGCAAGCTTTGAAAAAGACGACAATACATTTATCTCCATTGCGCGAGGCTATCTGCGTGCGTACCCAACACTCATACCTGCAATGGTATTGCTCGTAAGTGTCCTTGTGTTTGGTTCAATCGCACCTAGATTTTTGACACCCGGAGTTTTATCCTTAGTGCTTCAACAAGTAACCGTTATTGGTATTGTTGCAATCGCTCAAACCTTAATAATTCTAACAGCTGGCATCGACCTTTCGGTAGCGGCTATTCTTGTTGTATCTGCTTTGGTTATGGGTAACCTAGCGGTTCACGATGGTGTTCCAATGCCTATTGCCATTGCAATTGGTATGGCAGTTGGCGGCCTTATGGGTTGGATAAATGGAGTTTTGGTGGCCTATGTCAAGTTACCACCCTTTATTGTTACCCTTGGAACCTTAAGTGTATTCACAGCCTTGAAGCTTTGGTACTCTGGTTCAGAATCCGTTCGCAATGCGGACATCGAAGCAAATGCGCCAGAACTACTTTGGTTCGGCAATGGTCTTCAAGGCTTTGGCGCAACCCTAACCTTTGGCAGTATTGCACTTATTTTATTAGCCGTATTATTTTGGTATATTTTACAACACACAGCTTGGGGCCGCCATGTACATGCAATTGGCGATGACCCAGAAGCAGCAATGTTGTCTGGTATCAAATCAAAACGCACCCTAGTTTCAGTTTATGTCGTGGCTGGCTTAATATGTGGATTTGGTGCTTGGGTATCTATTGGCCGCGTTGGTTCAGTATCTCCAATTTCTTTTGATACAGTAAACCTTGGCAGTATCACTGCTGTGGTAATCGGCGGAACGTCACTTTTTGGTGGTCGTGGTTCAATACCTGGTTCAGTTCTAGGTGCCATTATTGTTGGTGTATTCAACACGGGCCTTTCATTGGCTGGCGTTGATGACTATTGGCAAATGTTTGCCGCAGGAAATCTAGTAATTGTTGCTGTTGCATTAGACCAATGGCTACGGAGGGCAACACAATGAGTAAGCAACCTTTATTAAAAGCCCGTGGATTGATGAAGCGCTATGGTACAGTCGTTGCCATGAATGGTGCAGACTTTGATCTATACCAAGACGAAGTATTGGGTGTAATTGGAGACAATGGCGCAGGTAAATCTACCTTAATTAAAGCTGTTTCTGGCGCCGTAATTCCTGACCATGGTACGATTGAACTTGAAGGGAAGGAAATTAATTTCCGTACACCAGAAGATGCCAGAAACGCTGGCATCGAAACCGTGTATCAAAACCTTGCACTTTCGCCTGCTCTTTCTATTTCTGACAATATGTTTTTGGGTAGAGAAATTAGAAAATCTGGCATTATGGGCAGTGTGTTTCGCAAACTCGACCATAAAAAAATGGATGATTTTGCACGAAACAAATTATCTGAACTTGGCCTGCTTACAATCCAAAACATCAACCAACCTGTCGAAACACTTTCTGGCGGACAACGCCAAGGTGTTGCTGTTGCGCGTGCCGCAGCATTTGGCTCAAAGGTTGTAATCATGGATGAGCCAACCGCAGCATTGGGCGTTAAAGAGTCACGCCGTGTATTGGAACTCATCCTTGATGTTAAGTCTAAGGGCATGCCTATTGTACTTATCTCACACAATATGCCACATGTGTTTGAAGTATGTGATCGCATCCACATTCATAGATTAGGTAAGCGCTTATGCGTTATCGATCCTAAAGAATATTCTATGTCTGATGCTGTTGCCTTTATGACTGGCGCGAAAGAGCCACCTAAGGAATTATTAGAAGCATGACAATAAATGAGCTCGCAGAGTTAATCATAAAAAGCGCTGCGGGCTCATCTAGATTTATAGTTGCCATTGCAGGCCCACCAGCCTCTGGAAAATCGACAATTGCAGAAAAACTTAGCACCACAATTGCCGCAAAAGATAAAAACTCAGTTCCAAATATCGTTCCCATGGACGGGTTTCATTTAGACAATAAAATTCTAGATGACCTTAATTTACGCGAGCGCAAAGGCGCATCGCAAACTTTTGATGCTGATGGGTTTATTGCATTAATCGAAAAAATCTATTCCGAAGATGAGAACATAAAGATTCCAGAATTTAATCGCACAAAAGATAAAGTGGTCGATAATGGAAAGATGATTACGGGTGAAAACAAAATTGTAATCGTTGAGGGCAATTACTTGTTCTTAGAAGAAGCGCCTTGGAATGTATTAATGGGCTTTTTTGACTTACCAATTTTCATATTGCCCAAAACCGAAATCCTTGAAAAACGCTTAATTGATCGGTGGCTAGAACAAGGGTTTTCATTAGAAAATGCAAAAACCAAAGCCTACTCAAACGACATTCCAAACGCTAAATCTGTGCTAGCTAATTCTGCCTATGTGGATCACACATATGAAGAAATAAGTTCATGAATAAAGTTATCATCTTCGGCTCAATAAATTTAGATTTAGTCACACTCGTTGACAAGCACCCAACGTCTGGCGAAACTGTATCAGGCTCAAACTTTAAAATGCTGGCTGGTGGCAAAGGGGCAAACCAATCCTTAGCCGCCTCTTACTGCAACCAAGTAAAATCCTATATGGTTGGCGCAGTCGGCAAAGATACTTTTTCAATATCAGCACTCGCTAATTTAGCCAATTCAAAATTAAACATCGCTGGTGTCAGCCATATCAACGACACCACAACAGGCGTAGCATTAATTGCAGTTGATAAAGCTGGCGAAAATACAATCATCGTCACACCTGGCGCAAACCACGCTGTCTGCACAAAACAACTAGACGCAATCAATATCACTGATAATGATGTTCTTCTCACTCAAAACGAACTTCTTATAATCCAAACCTTTTCCGCTCATAATTTGGCAAAACAAGCTGGCGCAACCGTCATTCATAATGCAGCGCCAGCCCACAAGATTACCCTCAAGCAACTTCAAAACATTGACTATCTAATCGTCAATGAAACAGAACTTGAAATTGTCGCAAACGGGTTTGAAATAGAAGAAGATACTCCGCTTAAACGAGCAACGGCACTCGCACAAATTACTGACACTAGATTAATCGTAACACTTGGAAAAAAGGGCGCTATGTTTGTTTCCAAGCAAGACACACTACACGAACCTTCTACAACTATAAATGTTGTTGATACCACTGGTGCTGGCGATGCATTTTGCGGAACATTTGCGGCAAATATCGCAATGAATATACCCACCCACTTAGCCCTTAAAAAGGCAGTTGAAGAAGGCGGCAAAGCTTGCACACATTTTGGCGCACAAAAAACTAGCCACTAGATTTTATACTAATAATGTAATGACTGCACAGCAGAAAACATCCAAAACGCCGTATTGTCGTAAACATTCATATGCGAATACAAAGCACATGATGGAAATACCACGTTGTGAGGACGGTATATTATTGACCAAATGATCGGATATTCATCACTAAAAATGGTTTGGTTTCTTGATTTATAATTTAAATCGTTACCATATGATTATCAAAAGAAAAGTCAAAATGGCGTTTTGAGTTACCTGTTTTCAAGTCAACTAAAGTACCCTCTTCTGAACTTGCTATAAAACTTTGTGCAAGAGGTGCTAACCCATTTATGTGCGGCTTTAATATTTTGTTTTTCAACCTGCCATTAGCGGCTTCAAATACGCCAACAATGCCACCTTTTGTCGATGAAACAGCTACAGTTTGCAGGTCATCACTGATAGCAAGCGAGCCCGTATAGTTTGAAAATTGCTTCACCAGCTTAGGCTCTAAGTTCCAAAATTTCAGCCCCTCACCCATTATGCAATTTCCCATCAATGCAACAACTTTGTTGGCAGAGCCTTGATATTGCCCACCAAACACAACACTTTTTTCATCGTTAGAAACCATATGCCTTATGGATAATTTTTGCACATTTTCAGGCAACACATGTTGTTCGATCAATCGTCCATCTTGTGTATTTATAAAAGAAATTGAAGATCGCATTGTTGCAAGATTGAGCTTTGCGCGCCCAAATTCAGGATGTGTTTCAATACCGCCATTTGCCACTGCTAAAGTTATACCATCAGACAATATAATAATTTCATGCGGCCCGATACCAAAACTATCAAATTCACCAATGCGATTGAATTTGTCTGTGGCATCATAAATACCAATTTTGCCAACGCCATTTTCATAATCATTTTCACTGGCAAATAACAATTTATTTGTCCAAGAAAAAACCCCATGCCCATAAAAATGACGACCTTCAGGTGCGGTAATGATTATTGGTTTGGCATTATTTTGAGTAGCTATAATCGTAGCAATATTTCCTGGTCTTCTAGAAAAAATTACGGCTATTTCCCCAAGCCTATCAAAAACGATATCATGCCCACGTTGCGGCAATATAATATCCTTTATCAGCTTATAATTTTCATCTAATAAAACTGCACCAAAACTGCCATCTGATTTTTTTACGCAAGAAGCAAAAATTGTTTCTGAGCCTAAGACTAAATCTTCACCAAGCGCATTTAAAGATGACAGAAAAAGACTGCCTGCACCCAACATAAATAAGCGTCTATCCATTGGAAATAAATTAATGAAAAGTTTGCTCATTGACTAGTCACCGTCTGAAAATGAAAAGCCCGAACTAAGGCCCAACATCAATGCAAACTCACCATCAATACGCTCAATCAAATAGCCTAATGTATTTTTTATATAGTGTAGTTTTGCGCGTTGTTTTTCATTTCCAAGCGCATCAGCAATGGGTGGACTAATCGAATTAAGTGTGTTTTTTATTTGCTTGAACTCAAAGCGAAGTGAATTAACAGTTCCGTTTAAATCCTCTTCCACCAAAGAATATAAACCACCTTCTTCCATCACCCCTTCAAACATTTTAAAATTTGCTTTCAATACTGGCAATGTAGATTGAGAGCGCCACAATAAAGCAGATTTTGGACGATCATATTTTGCTTCTTTTTTCAAGAACCCGCCTATGCGAATATCGCGAAATACTTCAAGTCCATGAACCAACACACCCAACAATTCATTAATCGCTTCTTGTTCATTTGCAAATATAGAACCCGAATTACCAGCCTGCATCCAGCGCTTAGAAAAATCACTTCCTGCCTGCCAACTGCCCTGCAACTCACTCGAAATTGCCTCTACATTGGCTGATGCTGTTTTCGCAAACTTGCATCTAAAATCTGCTGAAGTAGAAACTAGATCATTAGAACCTGTACCGAATAATAAAAACTCGATCGCGCCTAAACCTTGAACAGCAACACTTTTAGATTGTAGTGATTTTAGTTCCGTTAATGTCGCGTCTTTTTTGACAAGCCTTCTTTGAACTTGCTTTAAACCAGTGCTTTTACGATCAGGATAAAACAATACGCGCTCTAAACGGTTTTGCTCTTTAATTGGGCCACTTCTAAAATGCTCAATACCCCCCCAAGCTATGGCAAGCTTTTTAAATTCGTCACGCGAAGCTTTTAAATTTTCTTCATTTGGTGTTTCACAAAGTGCTTGCATGGCTTCATTTAAATATATTGCTTTTTCTTTAAATTCATTCAGCCTTGGACGCACAATATTTTCTACGCTTGCCTTTAATACACCTTCAATTTTTTGTTTTGAAAGCTTTGAGTTAGCAGATTGAACGAAACAACTAGAAAATGCCAATACGCCTAAAAAACAGATATTTGCTATTTTAAAATTCATTATAACGACCTTAAAAATTGCACAAGATTCTCACGAGCTTCTTTGTTTAGTGCGCTAAAACCTTGCATTGAATTTTCTGCTTCACCGCCATGCCACAATATGGCTTCGGTCAAGTTACGCGCCCTACCATCGTGCAAATAAAATGTGTGTCCACTTACTGTTTTCGTAAGACCAATCCCCCATAAGGGAGGCGTGCGCCATTCTTTGCCGTTTGCAACGCCAACGGCTTGTCCGTCAGCCAAACCATCGCCCATATCGTGCAATAACAAATCGGTATATGGCCAGATCAACTGGAAACGTTGCGCTTTATTACCAGCCTTTCGAGACGTAACAAATTTTGGTGTATGACACGATATACAGCCAAGCTCATAAAAGTGCTTCTTGCCTCTTAACACATTTACGTCTTCTGAATTCCTTCTAATAGGAACTGCCAAATTTTGAGAATAAAAGGTAACCAGTGACAAAACTTCCTCAGGCGCTTCCCCAATTCCAAGTTTAGCTTGTTCCCCATGTGGCATGTTCAAACACGCTTTTTGATACTTTGTACAGTCGCCATAATTACCCGGAACATCCGGACTGGAGATACCTATGTCGCCAGAAAATGCACCAGCGCTTTGTTGTCGAATGGAGGCATTGGTTGCTTTCCAGCCAAATCGACCAACCGTTTTTTTACCTGCATTATCTCGCACAATGGCAAGCTTGCCAGAAATACCATCTCCGTTTTTATCATCTTCATCGGCAAGCGCGCGAAGATCAGATTCGTGAATTGCCTCTAACAAACCAAGGCCAATCATTTGTGGTGTCACGCGCGGTGATAATGTTGTCTTTGCGTTTAATGGACCATAAGCCAAATTAACTGCTTCATAACTAGGGGCCCTTAATGTAGCTGTAGAACCATCTACATATTTAATTTTCTTTTCAGCGTATGTAATTTTCATACGCCCTTCACCTGCAAGCCCAGGCACTGCCGCATCTTGTAATTGCCCACCATATATTGGATCAGGTATTACGGTCGTGATGTAATTTTCTAAAGACTTTATTTCTTCCTGCGTTTCTGGCGTTTTTGCCAAACGAAAGAACATTGAGGTCTGATCTAAATCGCCTTCAGGCGGATGTCCTCGACCATCTTTAATATGGCAAGTCTGGCAAGCGCGTGCATTAAAAAGTGGTCCCAATCCATCAGAAGCTTTCGTAGACGCTGGCGATGAAACCCATAACTTTCTAAACAGAGCATTGCCCAGCTTAAAGTCTCGTTCCTCTTTAAACGTGATATTGGTTGAAGATTGAGAAAAAGAATCACGGCTTGGCTTTCGCAATGTCGTACCAGCGCCGCCCTGCATATTTTCAAAATTTTCAGCTTTAGCAAAATCGTTTGTAGGCTCAATAATTTTTGCAACGCGTTTTAAATCTTTAGGCGATAAATCATCGCGAATAATAATATTCTGCGAAAATGATGTGGTAGAAATTGCAGAAATTAAGGGCAACGTTATTAGTAAAGACAATAAACCGTTTTTATTTTGTATGATTTTTCTCATAATTTTCTTCTACACATATATATAGAAACGGGGAAGCATATTAGCCTCCCCGTCACCATGGCCTAAGATAGAGTCCCCAGACTTAAGCCCAAAGCGAATATATTCAAATGAATATTTATATTACTCAAATACAGCGTTTGGCTTGTCTAAACTGTCTGAACCTTCAAGTTCAATCCCACCAAGATCAAGTGAAGCGATTGCTTTTTCAATTGATTTTGTTTGGTCAACCAAACCATCAATCGCTGCTTGAACAACTTTGTTGCCCTCTGTATTACCTTCACCAATCATTTGGTCATAAGCTTCGCTATCAGCGCGTTTTACCATCGTTTTCATTGCAGCAATTGTTGTAGCCAATTTAGCTTCAAGTTCACTAGCAACGCTTGCGTCTTTTCCTTTAACAAGATCAAGCAATGATGCCCCACTAACCACAGAACCATCGATTCTTGTATATTTGCCTAGGTAAACATTTTGAATTCCAACAGCATCATAAAGGTGTGAGTTGTGTGTGTTGTCTGAGAAACAATCATGCTCTTCTTCTGGATCATGCAACAATAAGCCAAGCTTCATGCGCTCACCAGCAAGTTCGCCATATGACAATGAACCCATGCCTGTAAGAATGGTTGAAAGGCCGCCTTTAATGCCATTTTGGGAAAGTGCTAAACGTGCAGCACCTTTTGTTGTCCAATTTCCAACCATTTCTTCAAGATCCGCAACCAATAATTTAGACGCAGCAGCTAGATATTCTCCGCGGCGATCGCAATTACCATTTGTACAATTCTTAGTGTCATAATCAGTCGCTTTACGCGCACCATTACCAGCACCATTACCGTTTAAATCTTGGCCCCAAAGCAAAAATTCAATCGCGTGATAACCTGTTGCAACGTTAGATTCTGAACCGCCTGCTTCTTGCAAAGTATTTTGCAAAAAGTCTGGCGTAATTTTAGAAGCATCAACCTCTTTACCAGCAATTTTAAGTGTCTTATTTGCAATTACGTTAGCTGTATAAAGACCGTTCTCATCGCTTTGCGTCCCATAGCCACTATCAACATAATCGATCAGGCCTTCATCAAGCGGCCATGCATTTACGCGGCCTTCCCAGTCATCAACAATCGCATTACCAAAACGGTAAACTTCAGTTTGCTGGTAAGGTACACGAGAAGCAAGCCAAGCAGATTTAGCCACTGTTAAATTTGCCTCTGTAGGCGCCGCTAAAAATGTAGCAATCGCGCTATCCAATGTTTTTACAGTTGTAAGAGAATCTTCAAATTTTGCCTGCGCAATATTTGCATAGTTTTCTACTACCGCCGCAGAATTATCTGCAAATGCTGGCATAGATGCACCAGCAAGAAGTGATGTTGCTAAAGCAGCACCCATAAAATTTGAAATAATTTTCATTTCGTTTCCTTTAAATATCATTTTAATGAATTGATAGTGATGGCGCCAACAACTCATCAATTGCTTGAGAAGGTATTGGTTGAAGTTTATGGTCAAGTGAACGAAGGGTCGTAGCATAACGCTCAGCAACGCCAGCCACCTCCGCACAACGCGAGGCACACGTTAAATGAGCAAGGCATTTTTCGGCCAAGTCATCATTTCCATTTTGAATTGATGAGATAAGTCCAAGAACCAAGCCCTCATCTCTTGAAACAGAGTGGGTATTTACTGGTAATGCTTTAAGTGGGCATGAGGCACATTTATCTAAAACTTTTACAAAGAGTGAAAGTGCATCCAACACTTCACGTGCATGGCTTTCATTCTCAATTAGCCTTGTGTGAAGCGCCCAGCCTTTGGCCAAATGTGGCTCTGAAAAATTTGTCCAGCCATAAGTCCAATAACGATACCCTTGCAAAACCAATTTTTCTGCTGGTTGCTCGAAGTAACAATTTGGATGGCATTGACTATTTGAAGAATGGTATAACATCTATCTTGTTTCCAGTTTTTAAACACTTATGCCGCCTGAGCAGCATATTGGGCAATATTTTGGAAACTGATTAGAAAACAGGGCGACAGACGAACCAAATCGTTCTGCATGCAAATCAAATTTAAATTGAAATGCTACAGCATATATTACTGTCATAATTGTCGTTTTCATCACAATACTCCAATAAGAAGGGTTAAAGGCCCAAACATCAAAGATGTGCTTATTGCACGACGTGTTTTTTGACTGAATTAGATCAAATGTCAAACGTTATCTTTTAGAATCATTATAAAGAACAATACCTTAGAACTATTCTAATGTAGTATAGTAATAAAAAATTTCCAAAAATCACACCTAAAGACAGCGTTACACCGACCTTTAAGCTGCTAATTTTGCTTTATACTGGCTAATAACTGTCTGTTTTATTTGGCTAGAAGATGTTTGAGGATCATAACTAATTTGAACAATCTTTTTGCCATTTTCTTTTAGATAAGCTTCAACAGCTAAATTGTGAGGAGCGTTACCCCAATCTTCACCGATAACAAAAATATCAACGTCCAACTCTCTACAAGCTTCAACATATTCAAGATCATGGTAGGGACGCACAATGTCCACACAGCCTATGGCCTCAAGCATTTCAACACGTTGTTTGAGTGGAATAACAGGAATGTTAGGTTTATATCGGTTAACAACTTCATCGGCAGCAACGCCAACGGCAACACGGTCCCCTAGTGATTTGCAATGGTTTAATAGTGCAAGGTGACCAACGTGTAATAAATCAAATGTTCCAACTGTATAAACAAGCATTCTCTAATTTTATCCTTTATCATCTTCTTATGCGATGCTATCGAGAAATTTCTACATGACCTGCAAATAAACAACTCCATTTTCCCAAATGCAAAATTGAGAAGGTAAAAGAGTTTGAAACGTTTTCAGACAAAATAGATCGCACCCAACGTCTAGCGTGGCTAGTGGGGTATTAATCACTGTATAAATTATAGGCACCATTATGGCAACTAAAAATACTGAGTCCAAAAATTTAGCTTCAAAATCAATTCTTTCTTATATTTGGGACATTCCAAATCTCTTTTCACTCGCCGGCCTTGGCTGCACCCTGCTGGCAATCTATTTTATTATTCTAGAAATCTATTTTGCCGCAATGATTGGCATGGTTTGGGCTGTCGCATTTGATTGGGCCGATGGTCTAGTTGCTCGTAGAATGAAAGGAAGGACAGGCGACGACAGCAAATTTGGCGGACAGCTTGATGTTTTGATAGACATCGTAAGTTACGCTGTAACACCAGCCATTCTAATTCTCAGCTATGGTAATTTCTCTCCAGCATTTCTTCCCGTCGCATTCATAATGCTAGTAACAGGCGCAATACGACTAAGTTATTTTAGCACCTTTGGGCTTGCCGACGGTTCTAAATACACAGGGTTAGCAATCGACAATAACAGTCTATTTCTTGTTTTTGTATTTCTGTTCGAAGGGCTGTTCGACCACTGGACTTTTTCGATCATACTTAGCGCTTGCGGATTGGGCTTAGCTTTTTTGAATGTATCTCAACTCAAAACGCCTAAGCTATCTGGCAATCCAGTTAATGTAGTTATTCTTGCAGTCTACACACTGTCAATTTCTGCAATCTACGCTTGGAAACTCTTATAATAAGAACTCCGTGTTATTCATCATAATCAAACCCTAACCATTAAACACTGTTTAGGGTTTGAAATTGCACTGACCCATTAATATCAAAATTTGTTAGCCTTTCGCTTGTTGTTTTTTAACATGACACCCAGCCAACCAAAAATGCACAGCGGCCCAAACCCCAACAAGTTGAATAATGACCAATGCATAACGCAAAGAATCTTCGCCATACGTAGATGCCATTAAATCGCTTGCCAACCCTACAAACATCGGACCAATGCCTAGCCCAATTAAGTTTGAAATAAACATCAAGATCGCGGTTGCCATGGCGCGCTTTGCAGGTTCAATCGTTGTGTAAATATGAGAAAAACTTGGGCCAGAAAACATAGCACCAAGTGCGGCTGGCAAAATTAAGAAGATAAGCGCAAAGACAAGATCATTACTTAGATAGAATATTATAGCCAATGGCTTGGCAAACAAAATTGATACAGCAACAAATTTCAAACGCCAATCAGGATTGTTTTTACCAATCTTGTCTGCAAACCACCCACCTGCCCATGTAGCAATTGCACCCAGCGCGCCAACAACAAATGCTAAATACAACCCAATTTGTAATAATTGCATATCGTGTATGCGAACCAAAAATGTCGCCAGCCATGTCAGCGATCCATAACCTACCATTGAAACCAATGCAGCCCCGATAATTGTATGGCGTGTGCTTGGTTCATTAAACAAAGTACGAATTACATCACCATATGTTGGCGCATCAACTGCATCTAGTTTCTCTGGGATAGTTTCTGCTTTAGGTTCACGCAATGTAAATAACATCGCTATTCCTAAAAATAAGCCGGGCAAACCAGCAACAATAAATGCAGCCCTCCATCCAAATTGAGTTGCAACAACACCGCCAACTAAAAAGGATAAAAATATTCCAATATTTGTACCCGCGGAAAAAATAGCCAATGATGTCGCTCGTTTTTCTTTTGGATAAGCGTCCGCTATCATTGAGTGAGAAGGTGGCACACAGCCAGCTTCGCCAATACCAACACCCACACGGGCTAAAAATATTTGCATGAAATTTGATGTTAGCCCCATCAACATTGTCATTCCGCTCCAAACTGCTATCGCAGTAACCAGTATCGCTTTTCGTTTTCCAGGCTTTGCGAATTTTGCAATTGGAAACCCAAGCAGCGCATAAATCACGGCAAATGCAAAGCCAGATAAAGAACCCAGTTGAAAATCAGTAAGATTAAATTCTAAGCCAATATCATTGAGTACGATATTTAAAATTTGACGATCAAGATTATTAAGCGCAAACGCAGCTGTTAACATGAACAACATATAATTTTTTTTGAATTCAGAATCAGCCAAATCGTCCCCACAGGAAAGAACCGTTGCAAATATTGTATACAATAACGCTACTGTAGCTTTTTACCAAAAGCAAGATGTTGCAAATCGCACGACTAGATAAATAATAACCCAATTTTTATGTATTGAGAAAATAATAATAATTTTAGCGATATCTGATTCAGGCATTTCAAACAAAAGAATTTTGAACTGTATTGTCACGTTAGAATTTACAGAGAAACCTAATCTGTTGGTAAATAGCCAACTCAAAACACCAGTGCCGTCTTCACGCAGCCATTATTTCATGCCTTTTAAAGGTATATTACATTTGTGTTGACTGATTATAATTAAACCAAAAATACAAAATTCACCACTAGAGTAAGAACAAATCGCCCCGTAGATATAGACTATCTAATTATTATTTCTAATCGAAAATAAATCGAGGAAAGGCTAAGTGTTACGCAAGCACTGGATAAGCAACAATATCTGGTAATTTCGCGCTCTTCGTTTTTCACGAATTAATTTTGATGCGATTGTAAGGCATTAATTCAAACACTTTAGCAACAAAAGAGGTTGCTGAGCTTTGCTCGCACCTCGTAGGCTGAGCTTAGCGAATGCCGTGAGAGAAAAATTGTGTGGTGCCCCCCGCCGGAATCGAACCGGCACTCCCGAAGGAACGGGATTTTGAATCCCGCGCGTCTACCAATTCCACCAGGGGGGCACACAAGCGCTCTTCTAATAGAACCAACCAAGTTTGGTCAAGCATTTATTCTCAATATATAAAAAACTTGAGATAAACCACCGATTAACCTAGACGCTTTATGTGGTAATTGCTCATGAAAATCTTTTTGTGAATTAGGGGAATATATGTTTGCGATAATAAACGGCTGGATCAGAGCCATATATGATTGGGTATTTGCACTTTCAAAACGAAAATCTGCCGAAAAATGGCTCGCTTTCATTGCATTTATCGAAAGCTCCATCTTTTTAGTACCAGCCGACGTTCTGTTTTTACCAATGGCACTTTCACGCCCCGAACGCGCTTATCGATACGCATTAATTGCAACCATCGCTTCTGTGTTAGGTGGCATTGCAGGCTGGATGCTAGGTTATTTTGCCTATGAAACAGTTGCGAAACCCATCTTAGAATTTTATGGTAAATTAGACACATTTGAAGCAATGCGCAGTGCGTTTAGTACAGAAACATTTTTGCTTTTACTCGTCACTTCTGGCCTATCTCACCTACCGCCAATAAAAGTAGTCACAATCTTATCTGGCGTTGCTGGCTTTAACATTTGGCTATTCATTGTGTCTGCAATCATTGCCAGAGGCGCAAGGTTTTTCTTTTTAGCATGGCTGTTAAACCGCTTTGGTCAGCCTATTCAAGATTTTATTGAAAAACGATTGGGCATGCTAGCGGCAATTGGCGCAGTTGCCTTAATAGCGCTATATTTTGCATACAAGTATTTCACACATTAAACTTCAAAAAGAAGCCAGTTCATGTTTTTTAATTCAACCACCAATTACCAAACCAAATTGGCTGTTCTTACCTTTTTAGGTATTTGCGCTGTCATTGCCACCGTACTCATTTTTCAACATGGGTTTGGATATATTCCGTGCAAATTATGTCTTGGGCAACGCGAACCGTATTACGTTGCTATTCCGCTAAGTTTTATTGCAGCTGTATCTGCTTGGCGTGTTTGGCCAGCCTGCCTTACAAGAGGTCTTTTAGCGGTTTGTGGCATATTAATGCTTTATGCGCTGTTTCTAGGTGTACAACATTCTGGCGTAGAATGGGCTTGGTGGGAAGGCCCAACTGATTGCGGCGCAGTAGAGGGCGTCGGCGTTACAGATGCATCTGATTTAATGGCGCAACTTACCTTTCACAAGCCACCAAGCTGTAACGAAGCAGCTGGTAGATTTTTGGGGCTATCATTTGCTGGTTGGAACGTAATCGTAAGTGCAATACTAGCGGCAATTGCTTTTAAAGGCGCAATTTCTAAGAAAAAATAAGCTGAAATTATTAAGGCTGTAATTCGCTGTCCCAATATAAAAAATCCATCCAACTTTCGTGCAAATAATTGGGTGGAAATTTTCGCCCATTGCGGTTTAAATCTTCCACACTTGGAACATAAGGCCACTGGCGCGGAACGTTGCCTGCCCCCTTGGGAAGTTTATTAGCCTTGCGCACATTACATGGACTGCAAGCTGCACAAACATTCTTCCATTCTGTTAAACCGCCTTTTGAGCGTGGCACAACATGATCGAATGTTAAATCCTCAGCCGAGCCGCAATATTGACACTCAAAGTTATCGCGAAGAAAAACATTAAATCTAGTAAACGCTGGAGCGCGCAATGGTTTTACGTATGACTTCAAACAAATAACACTGGGCAACGACATTGCAAACGAAGGGCTATGAACTTGCATGTCATATTCCGCAACAATATTCACCCTGTCTAAAAACACAGCTTTAATCGCATCCTGCCACGACCAAAGTGACAAGGGATAATAACTCAATGGCCGATAATCGGCATTTAAGACCAATGCAGGACAAGCGTCTAATTTACAAGCATCTGGTTTAACAGCAATAGTCAAGAAAGCCCCCTATAAAATTTTTACAATTCTTACCAACGGATTATTTCTTATTATTATGACTATTATGTTGGCCTAGTACGACGAAATTGTGAAGGCTTTTTCTATCTAAAATTACAAAGGTCATATTAAACAAGCGAACCATCGCGCCCCTTTTGCATAACCGCGTAATAATTCCACAATAAACGCGCAGCAACACCGCGCCATGGCGCCCACTGCTCAGCTATTTTTCTTGTTATTTTATCGCTTGGGCGTTCGTCTAATTTAAACGCCAACTTCACTGCTTCTTGTAAAGCTAAATCACCCGCAGGAAATATATCGGCATGGCCTGCATTAAATAGTAGAAAAACTTCAGCCGTCCACGGCCCAATGCCTTTTATCGAGGTCATTTGTTCCATGGCTTCGTCTGGCCGCAAGTCGCACAATTTCTCAAGATCGAGTGAACCCTTTATAATTGCATCACAAACCGCCAACATGGTTTTTTGTTTAGGGCGCGATAAGCCTGCCTCTATCCAAGCCTTCTCACCAGCGTTCAAATAGTTTTCAGCTATAAAAGGCGACACTAATTTTTTTAGTCGCCCAAATATTGCATCCGCACTGGCACGTGAAACTTGTTGCGCCATTATTATGGCAGTCAGCCCCTCAAAATTAGGCACTCCCAATCTAAGTGGCACGTCTTCTGCAATTAAAGATACCGCCTTAAGTTCTTCACTAATCTCGCAAAGATATTTCATCCCTTTGTCAATATCAGTTTGACTTTTGATCCGCATAATTTGACTCCACCCTATGAGGCCAAGTAGACCTAAACACTCCAATTCAATCTAAGCCTAAAAAGATAACATGTCACAACCCGTTTTTAGATTTGCCCCAAGTCCAAATGGCCGTTTGCATTTAGGCCATGCTTTTTCTGCACTGCTTAACCAACAAATGGCACAAGAGTTAGAAGGCAAACTTCTTATACGCATAGAAGATACTGATCTTATTAGATGTACGCCTGTTTTAGAACAACGCATGTTAGAAGATTTAGAGTGGCTAGGCATAAAATGGGACGAAACACCTATTCGCCAATCAGATAATATTGCTACCTATGAAACCATAATTGATGGGCTCAGCGATGAGGGACTTGTCTATCCTGCTTTTATGTCTAGATCGCAAATTAAAGCGGCAATTGCGCGCGAAGAAGAAAATGGCGTTAAATGGCCAACCGACCCAGACGGCTCGCCGCTTTATCCACATTATGATCGAAAATTATCTGCTGACGAACGCCAAAGCCGTATCGAAAACGGCGATGCATATGCCCTGCGACTTGATATGGAAAAGGCTCTGCAATTGAACGATGCTGAACTTTATTGGATTGAAAACTGCGAAGGGCCCAATGCAGAATTTGGTGAGATTACTGCAAACCCAGCCGCTTGGGGCGATATAATTTTATCAAGAAAAGACGCACCAGCCAGTTATCATCTAGCCTGCGTAACCGATGATGCCATGCAAGGCATTACCCATGTTGTGCGTGGTCGTGATTTATTTTGGTCAACTTCTGTTCATTTATTGTTGCAGCAATTGCTTGGCCTTCCAACGCCGCAATATCACCATCACGATTTAATTTTAGATGAAAATAATAACAAGCTATCCAAAAGCAATAACGATACTTCCATTGCTCAATTACGCGCAACTGGCGCAACTGTGACGGATATCAAGAAGATGATCGGCCTTGCCTAATCGTGAGAAATTCACTCAAGCATGAAGCGCAATTTTAATTCCAAGGGATAATATTAAAGTAGAAAAGGCAGCGCCCGATGTTACCAAAATGGTTTGCATCGCATCTGTTGAAAATCTAAATCCATACAAATTATACACGTACATGCCTACATAGGCACCTATCAACAATATTAGCCAATTGCCAATAACGTTAAAACCAGAATAGCCTAATATTTTATCTGCCAGCCAACCCGCAATATACGCGGTGCAGCATATAAAAGAAAATGACAACAACAATTGATCGAATGTTAGATTCCATAACATAAGCTTGCTCCTACTTATCGAAGATACAAGAATACATTATAAATATTGAAGCAACATCAATGTACTAAATACACTTTAATTAAAGTCTTACTTAAGCATTATGAGCGGCCGCATTTATTTCGCCTCCAAAAATGAATATAGCACCAAGTAAATACAAGTATAAAAGTCCAATCATAGCGCCAGCCAAGCCAGCATATGTGGATACATAATCAGCAAATTGCTCTAAATAAGCCCCAAAGGCGAGGGATGCAAAAATCCAAAATATAACTGTAAATATCACACCCGGCATCACATCTTTAATACAGCGTTTGCCAGCAGGTAAATATAAATGGCTCACAATTAGTGCTGTCAACAAAATGAAAAATGTAACCACTAAGCGCCAAAACCAAACCGTATCTCCATAAGGCCCAATAAAACCCCACCAGTTTTCTGCTATGCGCCAACCTAGTGGCAATAAAACTAACAAGAATGTAACAGACAACAACATTATTATTGCGACAATAACAAAGGCAAAACTTTGCATTCGCAAATAAAAATAGGTCCTGCCATCTTTAAGCCGATAAGATCGGTTTAAAGCTACTCGTAAAGCCTCAACCCCGTTGGATGCAAAAAACAAAGTTAGCAACCCACCAAAGGTTAAAAAGTCTCTACGTGGCACCGTTAAAATAGACTGAATTTCCGCAACAATCACCGCGCCTGCCTCTTTAGGCCACGCATCAAATAACAGAGGCACTACCGTATCTGCAAATTGGGTCAGTTCAAAAAACGCTGCAATGGACGTTGCAAATATTAAAAATGGGAAAAGCGCGAATAAGCCAGACAGCGCCACATGACTAGCAATAGCCCACCCATAATCACGGTTGAAATTTTGCCACGCCTCAAATACGATTCCAAAAATGCGTTTTATAATTACAATCATGATTCGCAAAACCTTTATGCGTTATATAGATGTGATTTATACTAATAAAATTATACTGCATGATCGATAGAAGAAAGAACCGCTAAATGAGCAAGTCTATTTTAATCACAGGGTGTTCTACAGGCATAGGCCTTCACTGTGCCAAGCGTTTAAAAGAAGACGGTTGGCAAGTGTTTGCCACCGCACGCAAGAAGAAAGACATTACTGCCTTAAATAAATTGGGCCTAACAGCATTTCATTTAGATTACACAGATACAAAATCTATTCATAAATGCCTCAAAGAGGTCCTCGCCCAAACAGATGGTAAATTAGATGCCCTGTTTAACAATGGGGCTTACGGGCAACCAGGCGCAGTAGAAGATTTAAGCACCAATGATTTGCGTGCTCAATTTGAAGCAAATTTCTTCGGCTGGCACGAACTCACCAATCTTGTTGTGCCCATTATGCGCAAGCAAAAAGCTGGCCGCATCGTACACTGCTCTTCAGTATTAGGCTTTGTTACTTTGCCATGGCGCGGTGCGTATAACGCCTCTAAATTTGCCCTTGAAGGCTTGGCAATTACAATGCGTCTAGAAACAAAAGGCAGTGGCGTTCATGTTTCACTTATCGAGCCCGGCCCAATTCTTTCTGATTTCTCAAAAAATGCTTTGAAAAAATTTGAACAAAATATTGATATTAAAAACTCAGTGCATCGTAAAACGTATGAAGCACAATTAGCACGCTTAAATGATGGCGGCGGCGTTAATCGCTTTCGCCTTGGTCCAGAAGCTGTTTATGATAAGCTCAAACATGCACTAAATCACAAAAAGCCAAAGGCGCAATATTTTGTAACAGTGCCAACACACTTTATGGGCGCGGCAAAAAGAATACTTCCCAACTTCCTGCTTGAACGGCTATTGATAAAATCACAATAATCCATTCTAGGAGCAATATATTGAATGCATTCGTAACCTACCTAATACCAATCGCACTAACAGCAGTTGCTATAATTTTAGCGCTGGGTCTTTTGAACATGCTAAAAGGCGGATCACCAAACCGTTCGCAAAAATTTATGCGCATGCGCGTTGCGGCACAATTTGTTGCGATAGTGGCAATGGTTGCAGCACTTTATTTCTCTGGACGAGGTTAGCTTTAAAGGATATCCCATGGTTAAGCTGAACAAGATTTACACAAAAACTGGAGACGATGGCACAACGGGCCTTGGCTCTGGCGCTAGACGTAAAAAATACGATCTTCGTGTGGACAGTTATGGCACAGTGGATGAAGCAAATGCCTGCATAGGCATGGCACGCTTGCATACTGCTGAAGACACCAAATTGGATGCAGCCCTCATGCGCATTCAAAATGACCTATTTGACCTTGGTGCAGATTTATCTTGTCCAGATACAGGAGAAAAGCTCGACTATGAGCCCTTGCGTATTATTGAAAGCCAAGTGACACGTCTTGAAAACGATATTGACTTGTTCAACGCAAAACTAGATCCATTACGATCTTTCATACTGCCAGGGGGATCACCCGCTGCCGCCGCACTTCATTTAGCAAGAACAGTGGCAAGGCGTGCTGAACGCCTAATTGTAGAACTTGCAGACAAACCAAATGAACCTGTAAACTCTGCAACGATAAAGTATATGAACCGTGTGTCTGACTTTTTGTTTGTCGCCTCACGTGTGGTAAATGAAAATGGGAAATCTGATATTCTATGGGTTCCCGGAAAAAATAGATAAGCGAAAACAGATAAATAAAAATAGAAAATTAATTCTAAGCAGATCGTATTAAAGGCAATTTAAATGTTCATTCCGTTGCATGACACAAATCCGCTAAAGCATATAAAATTGCAATATGTGACGTTTTCGATCATTGCCATAAATGTATTGGTTTGGCTAATCACTGGCACACCAGCAATCATGGACGATCAGGCTATTAAAGCAACCATATATTCATATGGCTTTATTCCAGCGGTGGTAAATGGCTATGAAACACTGCCGATTGAAATCAACGCCCTCCCCTCAATAGCGACTTATCTTTCATATTCATTCTTGCATGGCGATTTCATGCATTTGGCTGGCAATATGCTGTTCATCTGGGTCTTTGGTGACAATGTCGAAGATGCCATGGGGCATGTAAAATATCTATTGTTCTATTTAGCTTGCGCGGCAGCTGGTGCGCTTGCCCATTCACTGATGGGGCCACAATCCCTTTCACCTCTTATTGGTGCGTCAGGCGCAGTAGCTGGTATAATCGGGGCTTATTTATTATTGCACCCCAATGTAAAAGTGTGGGTTTTAGCGCTTGGCAGAATTCCACTAAAAATTCCTGCTGTCTTTGTGCTTGGGTTTTGGATTGCGCTTCAGTTCTTCCAAATAGTAACGGCCACAGACAGCAATGTTTCTTTCGCCGCTCATATAGGTGGAATTATTGCAGGTATCGCTTTAATTACAGTCCTTAAACGTCCTGAAATTAAATTATTCGACGGGAAGTTCTCCTCAAAACCAACGCCAGCAACTAGGCAATCACAACCACATGTTGACCCGGCGCCTACGCGTCACAAAAAACCGAGAAGGCTAGAACCTAAAACACAAAAGTCTAAAACAACACGAACATCGGTTCCATCTACTGGCAGTAAATCAAACCCTACTAAATGGGGTCTTGATTAATTTTTTGCAAAATTTATGCAACATTTTGATGTTATGTGCCTTATGTGCGACAAAACAAGCTCAAACTTTAGTTAACGTAAACGTCAATTAATTTTAACTTGTGTCAAAATATTGTTTCGGCTAACAAATCACTACGCCTTATTTTTGGCGGTTGAAAAGGAAATTCCATGAAAATTTTAGTGCCTGTAAAACGTGTCATTGATTACAATGTAAAAGTACGCGTTAAAGCAGATGGCAGTGGTGTGGAATTG
>NVRK02000056.1 GCA_002400845.2 Hyphomicrobiales bacterium | reverse complement strand
TTGCCGCCATTTGTATCAGGGCGTTTACGTGGCTCATATTTTCGTGCCATTGAAGCGATGGTCATTGTGGTTTTCCCTCTTCTAAAACTGCCAGGGCTTTACGCCATTCGTCTGCTTCTACGCGCACAAAATGACTAATCTCTCGCTCTTCTAGGAACGGAACGCCTTTACACATTTTTGTATTGAAAATAATTACTCGTGGTTTTTTTGCTTCGAGGTTTCTAGCGATGTCTAATGCTTTAACAACAGCTTTCATGTCATTGCCGTCAACGCGTTGGGTATGCCAACCAAATGCTTCCCATTTTTCTGGTAATGGTTCTGCACACAACATTTGCGTAGACTTACCATCTGCTTGTTGATCGTTAAAATCGACCATGCATATTAAATTGTCTAAGCCATGATGGGCGGCAGACATTGCTGCCTCCCATGTGGACCCCTCACCCAATTCTCCATCTGACATTAGATTGTAAATAAATGCGTCACTTTTTTTGCGCTTTAACCCAAGCGCCATGCCAACACCAATACCAAGACCATGGCCCAATGAACCACCAGTAATTTCCATACCAGGGGTATAAGAAGCCATGCCAGACATTGGCATACGGCTATCATCCATGCCGTAAGTCTCAAGCTCGTCTTCTGGTAGAATACCAGCTTCCATAAGCACTGAATAAAGTGCAATGGCGTAATGGCCGATGGAAAGTAAGAACCTGTCTCTGCCTTCCCATTCTGGGTCGGTAGGCTTATAATTTAATGCATGAAAATAAGAAGCAGATAAAACATCAGCAATGCCCAGTGCTTGGCCGATATAACCTTGTCCTTGCACTTCCCCCATTAACAATGCTTTTCGACGAATGTTCCAAGCGCGCTGTTCTAACGAAACATTCGAAGTTGCTTTTATATGACTATCTTCGTCACCAGCTATTGGGCCTTCATCAACCATTTAGTTTTCCTTTATTAAATATACTGACTGTTTTGTATATTTTTTTACATCGTTCGTCCTTTAGAATAAACTGACAAGATGTTTAGAAAAACTAATCTATATATTTGGTCGTTATTTCAAACGGAAAAGAAACGTTGGAAACAGAGTGCTTTATGCCAGCTATGGTCCTGGTAAATGGGAATAGATTTTTACAATTTTAATACGCAAACGGCAGCCTTTGTTTCCATGCAAGAAGCATTTAGCAAAGCTGCCGTTAAACTAAATTTTAGTTTTTGAGTATCAGTCTAAAAGTGCGCTGATTTCGTAGCCGGATTTTTTTCAAGCGGCGGAGCAAACTTAGTAAGATCAATCCCCTTCACTGCTTCAATATATTCTTCTAAGTCTGGTGTTCTACCAAGAACCGCTGAAAGCACCACTACAGGGGTTGAAGCCAGTAGAGACTCGCCTTTTTTGTCTTCGCTGTCTTCCACAACACGGCCTTGGAACAAGCGTGTAGAGGTTGCTAGAACAGTGTCACCTTTTGCAGCTTTTTCTTGGTTACCCATGCAAAGGTTACACCCTGGGCGTTCTAGATATAGAATGTTTTCATACTCAGTGCGAGCATCGCTCTTTGGGTCTGAATCATCAAACTCAAAACCTGAGTATTTCTGCAAAATTGCCCAGTCGCCCTCTTCTTTTAACTCATCAATGATGTTGTACGTTGGTGCGGCAACAATAAGTGGCGCTTTAAATTTAACTTCACCATTTTTCTTTTCTAAATTACGAAGCATTTGAGCAACGATTTTGACATCGCCTTTATGAACCATACATGAGCCAACAAAACCTAAGTCTACTTTTCTTTCGGCTCTATAAAATGAAATTGGTCTGATTGTATCGTGCGTATAGCGCTTGGACACATCTGCATTGTTCACGTCAGGGTCAGCAATCATTGGCTCAACAATTAGGTCAAGATCAACCACCACTTCTGCGAAGTATTTAGCATTGTCATCTGGCGTAAGCGCTGGCACTTCACCTGATTTTATTTCTGCAATCCGATTACTTGCAATCTCGATTAAGCCGTGAAGCATGTTGTTTTCGTGCTCCATTCCTTTGTCGATCATAATTTGAATGCGGCTTTTTGCAATCTCAAGAGATTCAATTAGCGTTGCATCTTGCGAAATACAGATAGAAGCTTTCGCTTTCATCTCTGCTGTCCAATCAGTGAACGTGAATGCTTGGTCAGCTAATAGCGTACCAATATGCACTTCGATGATACGACCTTGGAATACGTTATCGCCAAATTGTTGCAACATTTGTAATTGCGTAGCGTGCACCACATCACGGAAATCCATGTGATCTGCCATTTGGCCTTTAAAGGTTACTTTAACAGATTCTGGCATTGGCATGGTTGCCTCACCTGTTGCAAGCGCAAGTGCAACAGTTCCTGAATCCGCACCAAAGGCTACGCCTTTTGACATGCGTGTATGACTGTCGCCACCAATGATAATTGCACGATCATCTACTGTAAGGTCGTTTAGCACTTTGTGAATAACGTCTGTCATTGCGTGATACTTGCCCTTAGGATCACGCGCAGTTACTAGACCAAAATTATTCATGAATTTCATTAAGCGAGGCGTGTTTGCCTGTGCTTTTAAATCCCAAACTGATGCTGTGTGACACCCAGATTGATAAGCACCATCCACTGATGGTGACAAAATTGTTGCAGCCATAGATTCAAGTTCTTGAGAAGTCATCAAGCCAGTCGTGTCTTGTGAACCAACAATGTTCACTTTCACACGTACATCAGAGCCAGCATGCAAAGGCTTGTCAGTGGTTACACCAACCGCATTTTTGTTGAAGATTTTTTCAACAGCCGTTAGCCCTTGTCCATCATGAGAAATTTCTTTTGACGGAGCAAAAGCAGATTTAAACTCAACGCCGATAATTGAAGCCGCTAAGCTTTGAAGTTTTTTACCAAATACAATTGCGTAAGATCCGCCAGCCTTCATAAATTCGGCTTTTTGCGGTGTGAAAGACGCTGATAAGTCAGCAAGTTGTTCATCACCAGATTCATTATAAAGCGCTTTGGTTTTAGTGTTTATGGTTAGAACAGTACCTGTTTCAACAGAGTATGTTTGCTCAAGTACAGCATTGCCATCATTGTTCATAATCGGCTTACCGTCTGGACCTAACTTTTTAACCCAGTTTTTAAGGTCGACACCAATACCGCCAGTTACGCCAACAGTTGTTAGGAAGATCGGAGAAATACCATTTGTACCTGCAATGATAGGCGCAAAGTTTACAAAAGGAACATATGGGCTCGCCTGTTTACCAGTCCATAGCGCTACATTGTTCACGCCAGACATACGCGATGAGCCAACGCCCATAGTGCCTTTTTCAGCAATCAACATGACACGTTTGCCTGGGTGTTGAAGTTTTAAAGCTTCAATTTCAGCTTGACCTTGTGGCGAGATCATACATTTGCCGTGTAGCTCACGGTCAGAGCGAGAGTGCGCTTGGTTACCGGGAGAAAGTAAGTCGGTAGAGATATCGCCTTCACCAGCGATATAAGTAACGATTTGCACTTCTTCTTCGATATCAGGAAGTTTGGTGAAAAATTCAGCTTTAGAATAACTAATAAGAATGTCTTCAGCGATTTTGTTACCAGCTTTATATGCCGCTTCAAGACGATTTGTATCGGCTTCATAAAGAAAGACTTGAGTTTTTAGAACTTCAGCAGCTTGAAGCGCGATTGATTGCTCATCGCCTAAAGTTAGATCAAGAAGCACATCAACAGAAGGGCCGCCTTTCATGTGAGATAAAAGTTCGAAAGCAAATGCAATTGAAATTTCTTCAGCTACAGATTGTCCAACAATAATTTCTTTTAGATACTTTGCTTTTACACCCGCAGCACTCGTAGTGCCAGGCAATGCGTTGTAAATGAAGAAATTGAGAGAAGCTTCTCTGTGTTCATTATTAGTGTCTTTTATTTGTGAGATGATCTCACTTAACAGCGCGCCGTCATCTATGGGCTTTGGATGTAAACCTTCTTCTTTTCGAGTTTCGATCTCATTTAAGTAGTCTGTATACAAGCTCATATTTTTTCCGACATTTTAGTGTTCAATATTCATTTTTACCCGTAAGGCGTAAAACCTATTTACAGGCATAAAATGGGAGTTAATCTGTCGCATACTTATTTCAGCCAAGTAAAAGTTGCAAGATGCTTCAGACTAATTGATAAGTTATAACTAGAATTAAAGAGCCTATATACGTGTAAAGCATGTCTTTTCATTTGAATTTGGACAAAAGCTCTAGAATTGAGTGATTATTCTAAGAGCGTAACTTTTTTACAAAACTCAGTTTTTTCGTTTATAGAACAGTTCGAATGTTATTTTATATGATAAAATAATTTTTGAATATTTTATATGAAAAAAGGAATTTTATATGCGCCCAAAAATGTACCGCCCAATCATCAATCGTTTCTTATTGGTTGCTTTTGTCGCGTTATACATTGTTGCTGTATGTAATAATCTTTTTTGGACGAAGTTTTGGGACTATTCACAACAAGATGTCTCTTTTGCTATCATCACTGGATTGTTTTTATTTTCTGTTTTGTGTGCATTTATAGGTTCTTTTTCTTATAAATATTTACTAAAGCCAATTGCAATTCTACTGGTCATTATTGCGGGTTCTACTTCTTATTTTTCAGACACATTTGGCACAATTATTGATAGTAATATGATTGAAAATGTCTTGGCGACTGAGCAGTCGGAGGCGAGAGAACTTATTACAACGGGCCTTGTTTGGCATTTGATTTTATATACTGTTCTTCCAGTATTGCTATTGCTATGGACCCGAATAAATTTTGGTACCTTTAAGAAAATATACTTTCAGAATGTAGCATTTGTTACAGTGGCTATCTTATTTGCAACGCTTATTTTTTGGAGCAGCTTTTCCAGTTTTGTTTCAATTGCAAGAAATCATCGTGATCTTCAAATGAGCTTAATACCAACACAACCACTATTTGCTCTTTCGCAATATGTTGCTCGTAACTTTGCGGTGAAAGACAAATCATTTGTTCAAATTGGTTTAGACGCAACCTTAGTGTCTAAACCCCCATTGGGACAAAAAAGGAAACCAAAACTAACGATCATGGTTTTAGGAGAAACCGCAAGAGCCAAGAGTTTTAGTATAAATGGCTATGAGCGTAATACAAATCCTGAATTAAAGAAATTAAAACTGTTCAACTTTGAAAACGTAAAAAGTTGTGGCACAGCAACCGCAGTATCTGTGCCATGCATGTTTTCACAATTTACTAAAAGTAATTATTCAAGCGCTAAAGCTAAATATTCTGAAAACGTTTTAGACGTCATAAATAGAGCTGGTGTTCATACCGTTTGGATAAATAATAATAGTGGCAGTAAGGGACAGGCCAATAGAATTATTTATATAGATCTTAGAAAAAATACTGTGTCTAAGCATTGTATTAATGGCAGATGTTTCGATGAAGTTTTGGTTGATGAAATGGCCAAATATGTAAATGGCCAAGATGTAAAAGATACTCTGATTATCCTGCATCCATTAGGCAGTCATGGCCCATCTTATTATAAACGTGTGCCACAACCCATTAAAAAGTTTTTTCCAGAATGTGAAATTGACGAATTAAATAAGTGTACGCAACAAGAAGTAATCAATGGCTATGATAATACCATTGTTTATACAGATCACTTTTTAGGAAAAATTGTTCGTTATCTTAAAACAAAAGAAACAAGCTACGACACTACGATGGTTTATCTTTCAGACCATGGTGAATCTACTGGCGAGTTGGGTCTTTATCTACATGGCTTGCCTTATGCATTTGCGCCTGATGAACAAATACATGTGCCTTTTGTAGTTTGGATGTCTAAGGCAATGATACAGCAAAAGAAAATAGATTTAGAGTGTATGCAGCGTGTTGTTAAAAAGCCTATCAGTCATGACAACTTTTTCCACACGCTGCTACAATTGGTAGATGTGAGCACTAGTGTTTACGATTCTAAATTAGATGTATTCCATCAGTGTCAAAATTAAACTAAAATACAAAGCTTGTTATTTAGCGTCACGCTCCATAATCCATTCTACATTTGGAGCTGCAACAAAACGCCATTTACGAAGTGGTCCAGCCATTACATTTAGATAATACATTTCAAAGCCATAAGGCGCGCCACAAGGATGATGTCCTTTTGGAACTAAAACAACATCACCATCTGCAACGGCCATTGTCTCATTTAGTTGTAAGTCATCTGTATAGACGCGTTGAATGCCAAAACCATCTTTTGGATTTAGCCTGTGATAATAGGTTTCTTCCAAATAAGTAATGCGCGGATAATCATCTTCGTCATGTCGATGAGACGGATAAGAAGACCAATGTCCTGCTGGGGTAAACACTTCTGTTACAAGCAAGCTGTCGCAATAGTCTTCGTTTTCCATCGCAATGTTGTTGATGTAACGTGTGTTAGTACCCGTTCCACGTTCTGTAAGTTCAATGCCTTTTGGTCCAATTTGACGTGCTTCATGCCCGCCCATACCTGGGGCTGAACAAACTGCAATTACACAATCCGTTGTGGCTTTTGCATTCCATTCTTTGTCGTTGGGAACATAAAGACAATGGGGCGGTGTTTTTTCAAACACATTCATACGGTCTCCCAATACGCCCCAGTTTTTGTCAGCAGCATTTATCTCTGCTTTGCCTTCAACCATAACCAAGATTACTTCTCTGTCCCCTGTTGCCGCTGATATGCTTTCGCCTTCACGTAGTTTGTGAAGGTCGAAACCAACATAGCGCCATCCAGCTGATTGCGGTGTAATCTCGTGTACTTTACCATGCTCACCAAAGGGTTTGCGTAATAGATCTGCCATTTTTTTATCCTTAGTCGAAGTAAGTTAGTCAAAGTAAGTTAGTCAAAAATACGTTGTTTAGCGACATTAGCGTTGTAAGATTCGCGTGCTTTTTCTAGTCGCTCAGGACCACCAACTTGTGGAACTGCTACATCCCACCAATGGCCGCCTACCCCAGTGCTAGTCACTGCTTCTGTATCAATGACAATAACCGAAGGTATCTTGCGTGCTCTTGCTTCAATAATCTTAGTTTCAAGATCGGCAATATTTGATGCTTTAACTGAAAATGCTCCCATGGAAGCTGCATGCGCTACAAAGTCTATTTCAGGTTGAACTTCAATATTACTATCAACATACATGTTGTTGAATTCAGCCCCACCGCACTCAATTTGCAATCGGTTAATACAGCCATATCCTCGATTATCCGTTAGTACAATTGTGAACGGTATTTGTCGCATTACAGCAGTCGCTATTTCAGAGTTAGCCATCATGTAAGAACCATCGCCAACAAAGCAGATAACTTCTTTTTGGGGTGCTGCTAGTTTAATGCCCATAGCGCCGGCTACCTCGTAGCCCATGCAAGAAAAACCATATTCCATGTGATAACCATCTTGTGCGGCCTGCCATAAAACTTGCAATGCACCAGGCATGGTGCCAGCGGCACACATCGCAACTGTATCTTTTGTAGAAACACGCTGAACAGCGCCAATGACTTGCACATCACTTGGTAGTTCACCTGCTTGTTCGACGCTTGGAGCGGC
>NVRK02000055.1 GCA_002400845.2 Hyphomicrobiales bacterium | reverse complement strand
TTTCATGCGCGATGCAAATGCGGGCTCAATCATCAACATGTCTTCCGTTTCTGCACAGCGCGGTGGCGGCATATTTGGTGGTCCACATTATTCTGCAGCAAAGGCTGGCATCTTAGGTTTAACCAAAGCGATGGCACGCGAATTTGCACCATTTAATGTGCGCTTAAACGCAATTTGTCCGGGCTTTATTGCAACAGACATTACAGCTGGAAAACTTACCGAAGAAATGCAGAAAGCAGTTTTAGACGGCATTCCAATGGGAAGAGCTGGCAAAGCAACGGATGTTGCTGGCTGTGCATTGTTCTTAGCTTCTGACCTTTCAGAGTATTGTACAGGAACAGAAATTGATGTGAATGGCGGCTCGCTTATTCACTGATTTAACCGCTTTTGCAAGACGAGTGAAAGCGCGATTTTTTAATTATAACGGAGGAATAAATAATGAAAAAACTACTATTGGGCCTTATGGCTGCAACATGCATTAGCAGTGCCGCTAGTGCAGAAACAATTACATTGGCGCATGGCGCAAATCCTGGTAACCCGCGTTATCTTGCTGCAAACATGTTCGCCACTTTGGTAAACTCATGTACTGAAGGTAAAGTAGACGTTAAAGTTGCTGCATCTGCAACAATGGGTAACGACGTTGAAATGCTAACATCAGCAGCAGCAGGCGTCATCAACATAACTGCAAACAGCCAAGGCGCTATGTCTCAAATTATTCCTGAAATTGGTGCAATTGGCCTCCCATTCCTATTTTCTGATCTATCCACTGTATGGAAAGTATTGGATGGCGAAGTAGGCGACATGCTTGATAAGCGTGCAAATGAAGCTGGTCTTAAAATTCTAGGATTCTGGGACAATGGTATTCGCCACGTAAGTCACGTGAGCAAAAACGTACCGAAGCCTGCAGATATTAAAGGTATGAAAATCCGTACCCCACCAGATGCGGTTACGCTTTCAATGTTTGAAGCACTAAAAGCAAGCCCAGCACCTTTGGCATTCTCAGAACTGCCAACTGCGCTACAGTCAGGTGTTTTTGATGGACAAGAAAATCCACTAACAAACATCTATTCTTCAAAAATTCACAAGATCACACCTTTCATCACGTTGACGGGGCATAAATACGAAAGCACACCAATTGTTGCGGGCCTAGGCTGGTGGGAATCTCTTGGTGCAGATGTTAAATCTTGTGTTCAAAGCGCAACCGATCAAGCTGGTTGGTACCAACGTGGCTTATCACTAGAAGCATCAACTGGCTTGATCGCTACCATGAAAGCGGATGGGGTAACATTTGCAGAAATAGACGACCGCCAAGCATTTATTGATGCAACCGCACCAACGTATGATGAATATAGCAAAAAGTTCCCAGCATTGGTTAAGGCACTTCGCGCAGCATCGGTGAAATAATGAACGCCAATACTAATGAAGTATCAAAAAATGGAGGAGGCTCTAAGAGCCTCTTCTTAACTGCAAATTATAACATTATTAAATGGATAGACCTAAGCGGAAAAATAATCTCTGTTTCTTGCCTTGCAAGTATGTTTGCCGCCATTTTAGTAAATGTTATTCTACGTTATTTCTTTAACTCAGGCATTTCTTGGGCCTACGAAATACATTCTTTATTGTTGCCTTGGTTGGTGGCTGGCGGCATTGTTGTGGCATCTGCCCATAAGCAAAATATCACAATACATCTATTGTTCGATCTACTGAGTGAGAATAAGCGCAGATTTTTAGAAATCGTAATCGCTTTAATCATAATCATAATCGCAATCAGCGTATTATGGACCAGCCAACCCATATTACGCGCTTCAAAATATCAAAACCTGTCTACTTTGGGCGTCAAGCAAATTTGGGGCTATGCAAGTTTGATTTATGCATTTGCATGCATGGCAATCATCTCGCTCCTAGATTTTTTACGCCTATCATCTTCATTCTTTGAGCGACGATCATAATGCAGTTTCCAACAAAAATACTGATGAAGAAGAAACTTACAATTTAGGAATTTGACGATGTTTTATATGATCTGGGTATTTGCAATGTTGTTATTCATAGCAGTACCAGTTGCCTATGCTATGCTTGGCGGTGTTGCGTTTGCATTATGGTTAGATGCAAAACCACTCGCTGTTATTATGCAAAGGCTTTATACGCCAACGCAAAGTTTCCCCATGCTTGCCATTCCATTCTTCATCATGGCAGGCAATCTAATGATGTCGGGAAAATTTGGTGTTTACTTAGTAAACATTGCTCGCTTGCTAGTAGGGCGCTTTAAAGGTGGCTTGGGTCAAGTCTCTATCATTGGTTCAGTTATGTTTGGCGGTGTGTCAGGCTCTGCTGTGGCAGATGCGACAGCGCTTGGTAATGCACTTATTCCAGTTCAAAAAAAGGAAGGCTATCCAAGTGGGTTTGCAGCAGCAATCAATTCAGCTTCTTCAACCGTGTCTGTTTTAATTCCACCTTCAATTCCACTTATTCTTTTTGGCTTAGTGGCTAATGTTTCCATCATAGATTTATTTGTTGCAGGCATATTGCCTGGTGTCATGCTGGGCGTTGGTATGTTTGTTGCTGTTTGGTGGGTAGCAAGAAGAGACAACCTGCCACGCGCGCCTTTAGAAGGTGGCTTTAAAGCATTTAGATCTCAAATCTTTGCAGCAACTCCAGCACTGTTAATGCCTGTCTTTGTAATATTTACATTACGCTTTGGCGTAGCAACACCCACAGAAGTAAGCGTGATGGCGGTTGCTTATGCGCTACTTGTCAGCGGCTTGGTTTATAGAGACCTTACACTTAAAGACATTTGGAAAGGCGCTGTAGATACCGCAATGATGACAGGTGCGGTAATGTTTATCATTATGGCGTCTTCCACAATCCAATGGCTAATGACATCTGCCGGCGTATCGCAAAGCCTAGCCATTTGGGTCGCAGATACATTTTCTTCACCTTGGATGGTGATATTGGCCCTAAACATTGTGATGCTAATCATAGGCGCATTTTTAGACCTACCAGCCGCGATTTTATTACTGGGTCCGCTATTCGTGATAATCGGAAACTCAATAGGCCTAGATACTGTTCAATTGGGCATTATGATGGTTGTGAACCTGTCAGTCGGGCTTTACACGCCGCCAATAGGTACAACCTTATTCATATCTGCGGCTATTGCCAAAGTTGGTATTGGCGAAACCGTTAAAGCACTTGTTCCATTTTATTTAGTCGCGCTGGCGGTGTTGATGATGGTATCTTATCTACCATTCCTAACTATATATTAGAATTGGTTGGTAATTAGACACCTTGTTTATCGTCAACACTTTCGCTCATTAGGTCTGGACCAGTTTCAGGCCTAAAAGTGCACCCTAAACTGTTTAATAATTCACGCGCTTCTAATTCATGTTCCTTGGAATTTTTTGCCAACCACTCAGAAAATAATTTTACAATACGCCTGTTATAATGGCGCGGTGGACAAACAAACCAATACGCAGGGAAATCAATCACACTGAATGAATTAGACAGCGGAACCAATTCGCCACTTTTAATTTGGGGTAGACATAACGTAACACTGTCCAAAGCGATACCGCCCCCTTGTTTTGCAAGTTCAATCGACATTGAAGAGCGATCAAATTGAGAAGGGTAATGCAATTCATCTGGGTCAATATTGTTTTGAGCCAACCACAAATCCCAACG
>NVRK02000054.1 GCA_002400845.2 Hyphomicrobiales bacterium | reverse complement strand
TGATAAGCAATTGTTGCCAATACTTCTAAGGCAGCACGGCTTAATTTTTTAACGTCAATTGTTTCTTTTTGAAGTATAAAGCCCAAATCATCAGCGGTTCTAAACGACCAATTTCCACCAATTTTCACAAGGTTTACGCCACGTGATTTGTATAGATTTTGCAATTCAGTCATGATTGTCTTTAAATCGCAATCATCAGGCATGCGTTCTTTAAGCGCTTTGTTAGAAACGGGCTCGCTTGCGGCAAAAACAATCGCTTCAACCATGCGTATTTGTTCATGTATGAACGAACGATCTACTTTATCATCATCGTTGTTAGCCGCGCCTGTACCCTGCTCCACTTCGTTTGCAGAGACATCTTTAGAAAATGGCACAACAGTCGTATCCGTTGATTCTATTGCTTCATCAGGTTCTGTAACGTTTTCCATATCACTATCCTGTGGCGCTTCAACTGTAGAAACGGGTGTATTTTCTTCTATAATATCTTCTGTGATTTTTGGCGTGTCTTCAATTTCAGCCATCGTCTTATCCTTTAAAGCATTACTGTTCTTAGTCGTTTAACACTCTAAAAACATTCAATTACTGTTCGACATTTTAAAGTCGCAAACAAATTAAATCTATTGGGTATTTTCAGCTTTTTGTTTTGCTGCTTTACCCTCTTTTAAATAAATAGTAGCAAATGCCTTTTCTTGGCGAATTTGCAGCGTTCCTTCACGTACCATTTCTAAGGATGCCGCAAATGAACTGGCGAGCGCGCTTATACGCAATTCTTTACTTGGCGCATATTGTAACAAAAAACTATCCAATGGCGTCCAGTCGCTCAATTTGCCCACTAAACGAGACAAAGCATCTCTTGCTTCTGCCAGCGACCAAACCTCACGTCTTGCTATCGTAACATGTGAGACAGATTGACGTTGGCGCTGTGCGGCATAGGCGGTTAACAAGTCATATAATGTAGCATTGTATTCTTTAGTACTGTCTATAATCACATGCTCTGGATCACCACGTGCGAAAATATCACGGCCCAAGCGATTACGGTTTACAAGCTTATTACCTGCTTCGCGCATTGCTTCTAGGCGTTGCAATCTAAAAGCTAGATTTGCCGCCATTTCTTCACCCGTAAGTTCATCGCCCTCTTCTTCGGCTTCTGGAAGTAATAGCTTTGATTTTAAAAATGCTAACCAAGCCGCCATTACCAAATAATCGGCGGCAAGCTCTATGCGCACTTTTCTAACTTCTTCGATGAATGCTAAATATTGTTCAGCAAGCGCAAGAATTGAAATTTTAGCTAGGTCAACTTTTTGACGACGTGACAAATCTAGCAGAAGATCTAAAGGGCCTTCATAGCCTTCTACATCAACCACGAGCTGTGGTTCCTTTGGCGCTCTATCAGGATTATCTGCATCCCATAAATCGCCTGTTACAGCTTTAGCTTCGACTTTATCTTGCTTATCTTGTTTGTTTTGACTCATATCGCGTTTCTTGGTCAATGTTTAAAGCCCAGTTTAAGGCCCAGTTTAAGGTCCAATTGTGTATCTTTGACAAAAAAGCTGCAAAAACGAGCAAAAGACAAAGATTGGACTTTTAAAACTACCCGATCAAACGCCAGCTTCCAACAGCTTGTTTAACTCCAAACGCAAAGCATCCACATCAATTTCGTCTGGTTCGCGAATTTCTTGCAATGCAGCCTGGGCACGTGCCAATGCTTTACCATCTAAAACATCGCAAACTGTGGCAATCTCTTCCATTTCTCGAAGAATACCATTGCAATGTAAGACGACATCGCAGCCTGCAGCAAATGATGCAATGGTTCTATCGGAAAAATCACCTTCTAATGCTTGCATCGACAAGTCATCACTCATCAATAAACCATCAAATTTCAACTCTTTGCGGATTACGTCTTCAATTATATGTTTAGATACAGTGGCGCAATTGTCTGCGTCTAACGCTTCATAGCGCACATGGGCGGTCATTGCTAAGGGCATGTTAGACAATGCCTTAAAAGGCACAAAGTCTGTTTTGCGCATTTCTTCTATAGACGTTGTGACGATTGGCAATTCTTTATGACTGTCCGCACATGCACGCCCATGCCCTGGGATATGTTTAATTACGGGTAAAACACCGCCTTCTAACAGACCTTCACAAGCAATTTTGCCCATGATAGCCACTTCTTTTGGGTCGTGAGAATAAGCTCTGTCGCCAATAACGTCGTGGCCACCTTCAACGGGCACATCGAGCACAGGCAAGCAATCTACATTTATACCAAGTTCGTGTAGATCATATGCAATTAAACGCGATTGTAGATAAATGGCTCTTTCGCCAGCTTTTTTATTCGCGCGCCATAAATCGCCCAAAACTTGCCCTGGAGCATATTTTTGCCAATGAGGTTCTTTTAGACGTTGAACACGGCCACCCTCTTGATCTATTAATACAGGCGCGTCAGATCGACCAACCGCTTCTCGAAATTGGTCAACAAGTTTATGTACTTGCTTCCCATTTTCAATATTGCGAGCAAATAGAATAAGCCCCCATGGATGCTCGTGGTCTATAAACTCACGCTCTTCACTTGTAATACTTGTTCCGGCAACGCCGATAATAAATGCTTTGATTCCCATTTGTGCAGAATAACAACACCTAATGCGAATACAAATAAAAAATTAGTCTCTTAAACTAAAATAGCCCAACCACACATAAAACTAGAGTGTAATTGGGCTAATAGAGACTAATTATCTAGTGTTTACTAGCGAGATACAAAACAACTACCACCAGCTCTTTTTAGGCTTGCACATAATTTGGTGGCCTCAGCTTTAGTTCTGGTCGGTATTTTAGCACGGTAAAATGTACCTTTGCCTTTAATTACGGCCTTTTGAATTACAGGCTGGCGATTTCCTATTACAGAAGAAAAACGTTTTCGAATATTTGCATACGATGCACGTGCAGCTTTATCAGAGCGCTGTGATGAGACCTGAACGGTATATCCGCCTGCTGGAATAGCAGCCGACTTGGTTGCTACATTTGTTGCAATATTAGTAGGCTTATTAATACTTATGCTAGCCGCTTGTGCTGGCTTTGTGACTGTTCTCGTATTTGTAAGACTGGTTGGCGCTGAGGCCGTTGGGCGTTGTGCCGCAACTTTTGGTATGTTTCTTATAACTGGCCTTAAGACAGGTTTTACAACGGGTCGTTTAGTTGCTGCTTTCACCACTGACTTAGTCGCAGTTTTGGTTGCTGGTTTTACAACAGGTTTTGTTTGAACCAATTTTTGTGACAATGCAGGAGTAGAAGTTACAACTGGCTTTGCAGAGGCTAGTTCAGTTTTAACAGGAGCTGAACGAACAATAGTACCATCTGGTTTAATAGTGAGTGTTCTAACACGTTTAGGAGAGACGCCTCCAAGACTGTTCTTTGTTAGGCTTTGAGAGCTTGGCTGTAGACGTGAGATGTTTTTCTGGTCAGCAGATTTAACTTCAAGGCGTGTAGGTTCTTGGCGTGAATTAATTAATTTATCCTGCGTCGTTACAACATTGCCATCCCCAGTTACATTCTCATAGACCTTGTTTTCGGTATTGGCTATTTTCTTGCCACCTGGATCTTGAGGTTTAACTTTTGTTGGTGATTGCTCTGCCTCAATAACAGGAACATTTTCATCATTGGATACGCTACCATTATTGAATGCTCCCCAAGCCACAATGCCGACACCAGCTATAAGAGCAACGCCTAATGCACCCAGTGCTAACTTCAAGCCACCACCGCGTTTTACATTGTTTGAACCCTCGGTTTCTACTGGGGGCTCCATATCTTCAGCAGCCAGAGACCCTGGGTCTGCGAAAGCGGCATCGAACGCAATATCTGATGCATTATTATCAGGACTTGCATTCAAATCATTTTGATTTTGAGTGTTATCAGCAACTGGCGCAAATTGGGAAGCAGATGACCCTAAATCAACCTCTGGCGTAAATTGCTGTTCTATATCATATTGCGGTTCAATTTTAGGCTCACTTAGAACTCCATTATTTGGCGCACCATATGGAGCTTTCTCAAAAGTTTCGACTGGCGACTGCTCAAATTGGTTTACAGGTGACTGACTGACTAAATCAACTAATGGATCGCTTGCTGTTTCTGCTGCCTTAATTTGTTCACTCTGCTCGATATCGGAGATTGATTGGGTGAATACGTCACCTAAATCTTCCACCTGTGGCACTTTCTGCTCAAGCATTAAATCTTCTTCAGCAAGTTCTTCTGCAAACCCTTGGGCAAATATATCGTCCAGTTCGTTGTTTTCTTCTTCAACATTGGAAGGGGTTTCCTCTTGAGGCGGCTCAATTGGTAATTCCAAATCTAGATTAAGTGCTGTTTCAGGCGCCGCATCAATAGGCTCTGCTAACGTTTGAATCAGATCTTCAACGTTAGGATCTACAAACGGCGTTTCAATAGGCTTAAACTCATTAGATTGTGATGGAGGAATAAAAGGTTTGCCAGATAAAGCTGCATCTGCGGCTTGTAAATCCGCGTGTAATTGCGTCTCTAGTGGCGAATCGCTTTCAGTCACTTCTGGCTCTTTTTCAACGGCAAGAATATCATCGCCTAGATCAAGTTCGTTTAACAATTGATCTTCAAAAGACTGTTCTTTTATTGGAGTGGTTGCTTGAGAGTTACCCTCAAGCTCGCGTAACAATTCAGATTCCATATCCAAACTAAAATCATCATTATCTGGTTCGGACAATTTTCCCGAGCGACCATGTGATACATTATCAGAAGTTTCACCAGAGACAATTCTAGCCAATTCTGCCAGTGGATCATCTGTGTGTTCTGTTGATGTATTCGTGTTATTTGTTCTGTTTAAGTTACTCATTACGCAATCTACCTGTTATTCGGCCTAATATTGCAGAAATACAACCTACAATAAAAAACTCGCCCCGCAAATGGTAACCTGTGGATTAACGCATCTCTTCTGGAGCACTTGCCCCAATAATGGACAAACCAGAGAAGATGATTCCAGTTACCGCATGCAACATAGCCAACCTAGCTAAGCTTATATTGGCATTATTAGGGTTAATAAAACGTAATTCTGGCGATTCTTTGCCCTTCGCCCAATGCCCATGCAGTTCAGAGGCCAATTCATATAGGTAAAACGCTACTCTATGAGGCTCATCAGACACTGCCGCCTGCTCTATCATACGCGGATATTCAGCCATTTTCTTAATCAAGCCAATTTCACTCTCGTTTTTAAGCAACGTTAAGTCCGCTTTTAACAACGATTCGTGAGACGTGTCTAAATCTGGCATTTCTGTTGCGACTTGACGCAATACCGAATAGCAACGCGCATGGGCGTATTGAACGTAGAATACAGGATTGTCTTTAGATTGCTCTGTCACTTTTGCAAAATCAAAATCAAGTGGCGCTTCTGATTTTCTATATAACATCATAAAACGAACAGCGTCTGCACCTACTTCTTCAACAACTTCGCGAAGCGTGATAAAATTGCCCGACCTTTTGGACATGCGAACAGGTTCGCCATCTCTAAAGAGCTTTACCAATTGGCACAGCAATACATCTAATTCTGCTTTGTCGCCTGCGACTGCTTTTGCAACAGCTTTTAAGCGCTTCACATAACCGCCATGGTCTGCACCCAACACAAACACCATGCGATCAAACCCACGATCAAACTTATCTTGGAAATAAGCTACGTCAGCGGCAAAGTATGTGTAAGTCCCATCAGATTTCACAAGTGCGCGGTCCATATCATCTCCCACATCTGTTGAGCGGAATAATGTTTGTTCGCGGTCTTCCCAATCGTCTGGTAATTTGCCTTTTGGTGGCGGCAATGTGCCATCATAAACAAAGCCCTTATCGCGCATTTCTTTTAACATGCGATCAATTTCAGAAACGCCATTAACAGGCGCGTGCAATGTGCGCTCTGAGAAGAACACATCGTGTTGCACATTTAACAATTTCAAATCACCTTTGATAAGCGCCATCATTTCTTCAATTGCAAAATCTTTTAAAATTTGCATTTGCTCAGATTCTGGCATGGACAATAATGTGTCGTTATATTTTTCAGCTAATTTTTGACCAACAGGTACTAGATAATCTGCAGGATAAAGACCTTCTGGAATCTTCCCAATGTTTTCGCCTAGCGCTTCACGGTAACGAAGCAATACAGATTTTGCCAACACATCAATTTGTGAGCCAGCATCATTAATCACATATTCTTTTGTGACTTCAAATCCTGCGAATGCAAGTAAGTTTGCAAGCGCATCTCCAACCACAGCGCCACGACAATGCCCCACATGCATTGGGCCTGTTGGGTTCGCTGAAACATATTCTACATTTACTTTTTTAGCTTCACCATTTGCGCCAATGCCAACGCCGCCTTTACCATAGTCAGAACCTGCTAAAACCATTGCAGTCAATTGATCCACCCAAACTTTCGGCGCAAGCTTAATGTTGATGAAACCAGGCCCGGCAATATCTGCACTACTGACTGAAGAATCTTCATTTAAAGCTTCTGCAATTAGGCCAGCAATCTCGCGTGGATTTTTCTTTAGTGGCTTTGCCAAGATCATAGCGGCATTGGTTGCTAGGTCTCCATGCGCAGAATCACGTGGGGGCTCGACTGTAATGCGCTCTAATAAACTTTCATTTAAATCTTCAAAATCAATATCTTGTACTATTTTTTTAATCTTAATTGTGAAGTCTTGAAAAAGATTCATTGTTTATACATTCTTGTTTTGGAGGAAAGGCCTAGGTTTACCACCTAATATCTTAATAAAATTTTACTCGAATTACCGTAATTCTGGAGTTTGGTCAAACAATCGTTGATGTTCTAAGATGGCATAGCGGTCGGTCATGCCTGATATGAAATCACTAACCAAACGCGCCCTACTCTGCTCATCATTACAAATTGATTTTTCAACCCAATCTGCGCCCCATTCATTTGGCATATTTTGAGTGTCTTTAAAATACGTTTCAAACAAATCTCTTACGACTTGCTTTGCGCCTTTACGCACTTTCATAACAGAGGGTGCTCGGTACATATTTTTAAACAAGAATGCTTTAATGGCCTTTTCATTAGCCGCCATTGTGGTTGAAAAACGAACTAATGTTTCGCCCGCATTTCTTATGTCTTCACACGATTTTGGGTTTATTATTTTAAGGTTTTCAAATGTAGTATTAATAACATCTTCAACCATCACTGTAATTTGTCGCCTTACGATTTCGTGAATAATTCGATTTGTTTCTAAGTTTGGGTATAGCGCATTTACCTGATCTAAATGTTCGCTAATCAAAGGTACATCTTTGAGATCTTCAAGCGTGAATAATTTTGCTCTTAAGCCGTCGTCTAAGTCATGCGCATTATAAGCAATATCATCTGCAATGGCGGCACATTGTGCTTCAAGACTTGAATGCCGTGAAAGGTCTAAATCCCATAATTCATTAAATGATTTTATAGCCTCTGGAAGCGGTTCGCCCTTAGAACATTCACCCAGTAATGGGCCGTTATGTTTTACCAAGCCCTCCACTGTTTCCCAAGCGAGGTTTAGACCATCAAATTGTGCGTATCTGCGTTCAAGTTTAGTGACAATCCGCATAGATTGCGCATTATGATCGAAGCCACCAAAATTCGCCATGAGGTTATTTAATTCGTCTTCGCCAGTATGTCCAAAGGGCGTGTGACCAAAATCGTGTGAAAGCGCTAAAGCTTCTGCAAGATCTTCATCTACATTAAAAGCTCTTGCAAGCGCTCTTGCGATTTGAGCGACTTCAATAGAATGCGTTAGCCGTGTGCGATAATGATCGCCCTCGTGATAGACAAAAACCTGGGTCTTATGTTTTAAGCGCCTGAAGGCTGTTGAATGAATAATTCTGTCGCGATCACGCTGAAACGGTGATCTTGTTGGAGACGTTTCTTCCTCTACCAAACGCCCCTTAGAATCGCTCGCTAAACAAGCAAACCCTGCTAGGCCTTGTCGTCCTACAGATATCGAACTGATAGTATCACTCATTTTATAAAGACTGCTTTAAGCAGAATCCCATAATTAACCGCCATTATTGTTTATTGTAGGCGCTAATCAATTGAAAGCCACAAACCAGTAATACTTATCATAACGCTTGATATCGGGGCATAATGTTACATCTTCACATTTCAACTTGAAGTTAACTGTTATCGAGATTATCTATGGTATGTGAAAGACATATTTCAGTATTGGAAGCGATATTCATATGAACGTAGCTGTAAAAGAACCAGAAGTGACCGTTAGCGAAGCAGCGATTGCACGTGTTGCTAAAGTTTTGACTGGTGAAAAAGACAAGAACGCACTGCGCATAAGCGTTGAAGGTGGTGGCTGTTCTGGTTTTTCATACAAATATGACTTGGTAAACGAGACGCCAAACAAAGATGACACTGTTATCGAACGCGATGGCGCAACAATTTATTTCGATTCGGTTTCACTCATGTATATGACAGGCTCTGAGATTGATTTTGTTGATGACCTAATGGGCCAAAGCTTTCAGATCAACAATCCAAATGCAGTTGCCAGCTGTGGCTGTGGCACGAGCTTTTCTATTTAAAACTTCATTTTAAAAACTTAGATTTAATGCAAAAGGCCCGAAATGATCGGGCCTTTCTTATATGTGTGTCTAGCTTATATGTGTGTCTAGCAAATGCTTTTTTTAGCCAGCTTTTTTAGCTAACTTTTTAGCAAGCGCTTTACCAGCCGCGTGGCGTGGCGCTTTACCAGCTAATAGAGCTTTGGCTTGAACACCCCAGTCATTCTTTTTCAAATCACCTGGTGCTTTCACCTTTTTAGCAATTGTTGCTAAATCAGCTTTAGACATTGCGGCTACTTGCTTCAAAGAAGTGATGCCTTCTTTTGCCAGTGCCTTATCAATTTTAGGACCAATGCCAGAAATTAATTGCAAGTGATCGACGACAGCTATTTTTGGTTTTTTAGCCGCTGTTTTCTTAACTGGAGCTTTTTTAGCCACTATTTTTTTAGCAGGCGCACTTCTTGTTTTAACTGTTGCTACTTTTGCAACAGGAGGCCTGGTCACAGAGGCACTCGTTTTTAGCAATTCATTTGTAGAACCACCTCTAACAGACACAGAGCCTAAACCACTTATCTGAGTTTCATGGCTACCGTCTTGCTCTTCGTCATCAGGAATAACAAGATTTAGAACGATCGCAATAAATGCAGCTGGTAACAGCCCAGACGTTAGAAGGATTTTTAAATTCCCACCAACGTGCTGAAGTGCTTCTGGTACTAATTGCAATCCAAGACCGATCGAAAGAGCCGTTGCAAAAATAACCATATTGCGGCGCGTCCAATTAACGTCAGACAGCATGTTAACGCCAGCTGCTGCAACCATACCAAACATTACAATGACCCCACCGCCCAATACATTGATTGGAATTGTATTGATGATTGCGCCAACTTTAGGAATAAGCCCTGCAACAATTAAGAAGATAGCACCAATTGTTACAACGTGACGGCTCATAACGCCTGTCATAGAAATTAGACCAACATTTTGAGAAAAGGATGTATTTGGTAATCCACCGAAGATGCCTGCAATTGCAGTACCTAGACCATCAGCAAATGTTGCGCCTTGTATCTCTTTATCAGTCGCTTCGCGCCCTGCACCACCTTTAGTGATACCTGAAACATCGCCAACTGTTTCAATAGCAGAAACAATAGCCATTAAGCACATGCCAAAAATAATCCAACCGTTAAATGCAAAACCCCATTTAAAAGGTTGGGGAAGATCGAAGACTGCGGCTTTACCAATGTTACCAAAGTTCACTTGGCCCATAAAGTATGACACTATATAACCAGCTATTATGCCCAGTAACACTGCGGCAACCGAAGTTGTTCCCTTAGTGAAAAACTTAAGAGCAAGTGTTACAAATATTACAACAAGCGCAGGAAACCACATGGCCAAAGTGCCAAATTCAGGTTTACCGATAAGCGGTACACCACCAGCTGCATATTGAATGCCTACTTTAACCAAGGCCAGACCAATCATTAGGACAATGAGTCCTGTAACAAGTGGTGGCAAAGCGAAACGAATTCGCCCGATAAAGAAGCCGAGTATAAAATGGAAGATACCACCAAAGAATACACCCGTCATTAACCCAGCAAGACCTGCTGTTTTTAATCCGATTACTGCTGGTATCATTACTGGCAAAAATGCAAAGCTTGTGCCTTGCACGATTGGTAGCTTTGCGCCTATAGGCCCCAAACCAATCGTTTGTATTAGTGTTGCAAGGCCTGCAAAGAACATCGACATTTGGATCATGTATGTCATATCCGGAAAACCAACTGCACCTTGGTCTGAGCCAAAGCCAATACCTGCGGCTCCTGCCACAATGATAGCTGGTGTAATGTTACTGGCAAACATTGCTAGTACGTGCTGAATACCAAGTGGTATAGCCTTAGACAAAGGCGGTGTATAATTTGGATCACGCAGTTGAGCAGAAGTGCCCAAACCCGATCCGTTATAATTATCTGTCATAATATTCCCCATTATTGTTATAGAATATGGTTTTGTAATTCATTGCCACTATTGGTATGAGCTGCCCTGTCCAGTCCTGTCCTGCTAAATATCGACAATAATTTTAATCAACAAAATTGGTAATATTCTCCTCCACTACCAATTAGCGATAGGAGCATGCGACAAACTGTCAATCAGAGCAAGAAAAACTTGAGTGCGCTGTGTATAAACAACAGGTGCTAGTTTTAATGATTGGTCAAAAATTCTATCCGTAATAAGTTGATTTAAACATCAAGGAACAAAGATGAAAATTGCAACATGGAATATTAATGGTATTAAGGCCCGTCACAACACGTTGATTGCTTGGCTAAAAGAAGCCAATCCAGACATTGCTTGTTTGCAAGAAATTAAATCTGTCGATGAAAATTTTCCGCGAGAAGAAATTGAAAGTCTTGGTTATAATTTAGAAACCCATGGTCAAAAAGGGTTTAATGGCGTTGCCATACTTTCAAAAATTCCATTTGACGAAGTAAATCGTGGACTGCCGTTGTTAGAGGGTGACGAAGAAGACCCGCAAGCACGCTTTATTGAGGGCGTATTTACTGTGGGTAATAAGTCACTTCGTATTGCCTGCCTATACCTGCCAAATGGCAATCCAGTTGATACAGAAAAATTTCCTTATAAATTATCATGGATGAAACGCTTAGAAGCGTGGGCAGTTGAACGCCTTGCCTTAGAAGAGCCGCTGATAATGGCTGGTGATTATAATGTAATTGCAATGCCGCAAGATTGTTATGATGTTAAAGCTTGGGAAGGTGACGCATTATATCGTCCAGAAAGTAGAGCTGCTTTTAGACGTTTGTTAAATCTAGGTTTTACAGAAGCGTTTAGAAACACAAATGATGCAGATAAAATATACACATTTTGGGATTATCAAGCAGGCGCATGGCCTAAGGGTAATGGTATTAGAATTGACCACCTACTATTGTCACCAGAAGCTACCAATAATTTAAAATCTGTAGAGATAGATAAGCATACGAGAGACTGGGAAAAGCCGTCTGACCATGTACCTATTTGGTTGGAATATGAGGAAGCGTAAAATTATAGCAGTCTTTCTATCGTAAATTTTAAGTGTTTTTTTATTGCCAATTTATTTCCAAAACCAGAAAATGCATTGATAAAACTTTGGTGGCGTCTTTATCATATGGGATAGATTGTTTGGAACTTACGAATCTGAAGAAGCGCAAATAAAATATGGAATTTCAAAATCTGTAAACTCACCTAACCCACTAACTATAAATATATTTGAATATCAAAATTTATTTTTTGATCTCAAAACTGCAAAAAACACAAAAGAAATCCTTGGCTTTTTGTTCAGCAAGCCGAGATGGAAACCAAAAAAGAATAATTAGTTACTGCTGAATTTTTGAGATAGCCGCGCGGCGCTGATCTACCGTTGCCAAAGCAAATGCTTGTTGTTGCAGGTCTTGGACCCAATCACGAATATCGTGCGTTGCGCGACGTTCGGCTTTTGTCAGCATAACCAATCCACGAACGACATTTTGTAAAATAAACTCACCCTCTACCAAGGCGTGACCAAGCAAAGCTTGCGAACCAGCATGGCCTTTTTTACGAGACAGGTTCAACATACGAATGCCTTGACGGTTTTGTTCTGGCCCAGCACCCTTGCCCAGCATGAGTTTACCCAATTCAAACTGCGCATCTGGATCGCTAAAATACATTGCAGAGGTCGTATACATTACCATTGCTTCTTCTGCATTTGGTGAAATTCCAGCTTCTGGAATGCCCTTGGTATAATAATGTCCAAGAGCCACCATAGCCTTGCCAGTAATACGCCATTCTGGACGACCTGGCTGTGCTTCGCCATATCTGTCTGCAATCATTTTATAAAAGTTAAACGCTTCTAAGGCATTTTTCTTAACGCCTTCACCGCGTTCATACATGCGGCCCAATTTCCATTGAGCGGCAGGATTGCCCTGTTGTGCCGCATATTTTAAAATATCATGCGCTTCTTTTACTTCGCCACGTTTTTTCTTCATGAAATAATGACGCAATATTTTGCGAGTGGAAGGTTTTTCTTCTTTAAAAACCTTCCTTGGATCAAACGCAAAAGAATACTCAGGCAACACCAAATTGCTGCCCACGCCAAGCGCGAGCACCAATGTGACAATTTTGATATTGCTTGATATTGCCATAATATTCTTCAACTTAAATGTCGGCATAAATGTGTGTCTCACCTTTGCCGCCTGGATGTGTGACGGCGCCATCTCTAGCGTTGCCAACTGTTTGAGCGTATTTCCAAATAACACCAGATTGATAATCTGTTGTACGTGGTTTCCACTTTTTCGCGCGTGCTTTTAGTTCTTTATCGCTTAACAGAACATTTAGCTTGCCTTTAACAGCATCAATTTCGATGATGTCGCCATCTCTAATCAGGGCAATTGGCCCACCAACAGCTGCTTCTGGGCCAACGTGACCAATGCAAAAACCACGTGTCGCGCCTGAGAAACGCCCATCCGTAATAAGCGCTACTTTATCGCCCATTCCCTGACCATAAAGGGCGGCAGTGGTTGAAAGCATTTCGCGCATGCCAGGGCCACCTTTTGGACCTTCGTAACGAATTACCAATACTTCGCCTTCTTTGTATTTTTTATTTTGAACAGCATCAAAGCACTCTTCTTCTGAATCAAAACAACGAGCAGGACCTGTGAACTTTAAGCTGTCCATGCCAGCCACTTTAACAATTGCGCCTTCTTGTGCGATATTGCCTTTAAGACCAACAACGCCGCCAGTTTTAGTGATCGGCTTATCGGCAGGATAGATAACATCTTGCGATGGGTTCCATTTAACTTTTTCCATATTTTCGGCAATGGTTTTGCCCGTAACGGTCATGCAATCGCCGTGCAGGAAGCCTTGGTCTAACAAAGTTTTCATCAACAATGGAATACCGCCTGCTTCAAACATGTCTTTAGCAACATATTTTCCACCCGGTTTAAGGTCTGCAATATAAGGTGTTTTCTTGAAGATACGTGCCACGTCAAACAGATCAAATTTAATGCCGCATTCGTGCGCAATTGCTGGCAGGTGAAGTGCCGCATTTGTAGAGCCACCAGAAGCCGCAACAACAGCTGCCGCATTTTCCAATGCCTTTATCGTAACAATATCACGTGGGCGAATGTTCTTTTTAATCAGTTCCATGACCTTTTCGCCAGAAGCGTAAGAGAATTTATCACGAATTTCGTATGGGGCTGGTGCGCCACATGAGTATGGAAGCGCAAGCCCGATGGCTTCTGCAACAGTCGCCATTGTATTGGCAGTAAATTGCGCGCCACATGAACCAGCAGATGGGCAAGCAACTTGCTCTAGCTCTTTTAAGTCTTCATCTGACATATTGCCGACAGAGTGTATGCCAACCGCTTCGAATACATTTTGAACGGTTACTTCTTCGCCGCGAAAATTGCCCGGAAGAATGGAACCACCATAAATAAACACTGAGGGAACATTAAGGCGAACCATTGCCATCATCATGCCCGGCAATGATTTATCACACCCAGCAAGACCAACAATCGCATCATAACAGTGGCCTCGCATGGTTAGTTCTATGGAATCGGCAATCACATCGCGCGAGACAAGAGAAGCTTTCATACCTTGGTGGCCCATGGCAATGCCGTCTGTCACTGTGATGGTACAAAATTCGCGTGGTGTACCTCTGGCAGCCGCAACACCTTTTTTAACAACTTGTGCTTGGCGCATTAGAGAAATGTTACAAGGTGCCGCTTCATTCCAGCAAGATGCAACGCCAATTAAGGGTTGGTTGATCTCTGCTTCTGACAAGCCCATTGCATATAAATAAGAACGGTGTGGCGCTTTAGCTGGGCCAACAGTCGTATGGCGACTAGGAAGATTGGCTTTGATGCCTTGGCTACCTTCGGCAGACTTTTTATCTGATTTTTTGCTGTTTTTCTTTGCAGATGCCATTTTAGTTCCTGATGCTTTCATATTCTTGGGCGTTGCCATTTATTGTCCTTAAAATTTTTAACCGTCTTACTGAGTAAGCTTTAATCATAATTCATGCATTTAATAGTATCATCAAGTTTCTAAAACCTTGATAAAATGCATTATTTACAAAAAAAGCGAATGTTAGTGTGGGCTATATTAAACTTTAAGACACATTGCTGTAACGCATGACTTATCTCAACTCATTTTGTGGCTTTAAATAGGCAAAATTGGCCCAGTAGACCTATTGTGATCTATATGGAACAACTCTTTTGACATGTGTTGCATAATCGCAACATTATAACGGTTCTAAACGGCATAAAAAAGGCCGCATAAAACGGCCTGATTTAAAACAATGATTTAAACTAGATTAGAAACTAAATCCAATTTTAGCACCAAACGCTAAAGCGTTGTTGTCTTTGAATGCAATAGCAGAGCCTATTGGAAGTATTTTTGTATTATTATCGCCTAACCATGTGTAACTAACACCTGTTGTAAGGTCCAAATGCTCGTTTAGTTGAAACTTTGCACCGCCAGAAAGTGTAAATTTACCATCTGTTGGATTCAAAGTTGAAGCTGTACCACTACCGTGCTCGTACAGTCCACTTACTGAAACAGATACAAGATCGTTTAATTTGCGACCAACACCAATCTTATAAGTTGTTACATCTGAAAAATCAGTCAACTGAGCGCCAAGGAGAAATAACTGCGCATCACTTTGGTAAGCGTGTCTAATGCCTCCAAATAACAAAGTATTGGCTGCTATGCCAGTTTGGAAATTAAGAGCTATTGCCTCAGGTGTTCCACTAACCGACTTTGGAACATCAACACTTACAGGCCCACCTGGTGTACTAACCGTGTAAGCGGTTGTATGTTTGTGCTCAGTACCACTCTCATACGACAATGCAATGCGCAAAGCAATTTCTGGCTTCAAATACGCCGCTCCAAGAACATATCCCCAGTCTGAATTAGAACTCGCATCAATGGTATCACCTGCAGCAGCAAGACTGGCGGCGGTAGCGCTGATTTTAACATTAATAGCAGAACCGAATATCGCAATGTTATCGCGAACCATATATTTAGCTGAAAACGCATACGCTTGGCTTTTCAAATGAGCCGTAGTGGTAAACAGTGGACCAGGATAGGCAAGGTCATATCCCAAAGGTGTATAGGAAGTGAACGCCAGTGCCAATTTGTCCCCAACATCAAACTTGAAACCAAAATTCCTCAAATGATATTTGGGATTGATATTACCACCACCGTAAAAAGGCGTTGTAACCGCTGGATTTGGATGGGCAGTCTTGTCTCCTGTTACATCAGGTTTAACTGTTGCAAAGGCCGCCTCGATGCGCGTGCCTTTGGCAAACAAGATATCCGCAGAATATGTTTGTCTTTCTAGGCCACCTGCCAATGCAGAAGTAGAAATC
>NVRK02000053.1 GCA_002400845.2 Hyphomicrobiales bacterium | reverse complement strand
TTTAAACTAGATTAGAAACTAAATCCAATTTTAGCACCAAACGCTAAAGCGTTGTTGTCTTTGAATGCAATAGCAGAGCCTATTGGAAGTATTTTTGTATTATTATCGCCTAACCATGTATAACTAACACCTGTTGTTAGGTCCAAATGCTCGTTTAGTTGAAACTTTGCACCGCCAGAAAGTGTAAATTTACCATCTGTTGGATTCAAAGTTGAAGCTGTACCACTACCATGCTCGTACAGTCCACTTACTGAAACAGATACAAGATCGTTTAATTTGCGACCAACACCTAATTTGTAAGTCGTTAAATCAGAAAAATCCGTTAGTGCTTTCCCGTTCAAAAGTAAGTTTGCACCACTGTTATACGCATGTCTAATACTACCAAAAAGTAATGTATTTGCAGCTATACCAGTTTGGAAATTCAAAGCAATTGCAGAAGCTGTTCCGCTTTTTGAGAGAACGTTTTTTGGTGTGAATGCAGTGGCTAATGGGGCTGTTGTGTCATACTCCACTAAATCTGTTGACATTGTATGTTCTGTGCCTGTCTCATAAGACAATGCAATGCGCATAGCAATTTCTGGCTTTAAATAAGCCGCACCAATCACATACCCCCAATCAGAATCACTTTTAACTTTCATATTCAAATTATATGTAGATGCAACATCTGGATCCGGAATTAGGTTAGCAGTTGCGCTCAACTTTACGTGAATTGCCGAACCGAAAACAGCGATGTTTTCTTTAACCATATATTTGGCAGAAAGTGCATAGGCTTGGCTTTTAACATCAGCAGATGTAATTAATTTTGGCCCTGGATAAGCTAAAGTGTACCCAAGTGGCGTATACGCCGTGAACGCCAGTGCCAATTTGTCCCCAACATCAAACTTGAAACCAAAATTACGTAAATCATATTTTGGATTGATATTTTCACCTGAATAAAACCCTGGAACTGCGTCTCCTGTTACATCAGGTTTAACTGTTGCAAAGGCCGCCTCGATGCGCGTGCCTTTGGCAAACAAGATATCCGCAGAATATGTTTGTCTTTCTAGACCACCTGCCAATGCAGAAGTAGAAATCAATGCCGTTGTTAAACCAGCAATAATGGTAAGTTTAGACTTATTCTTGTTATTCATTGTGCCCTCCCGAAGCCGAAAACCTTGAATATCCTACATTCCCGATTCGCATAAATTATGTAAAGTGAATTACATTTACTTTGACGTTTAAGTCAATAAAATCGCGTGGAAAACTAAACGTTTTATTAATTAATTGACGAACCGTGTTAATATTGCAACAAAAACAGCCAATGATTACAATGAATTACACTTAGTAGTTGACCTTCATGTTTGCTTTTCATGCTTGCTAATTGTCAACTAATTGCCTGCTCGCGTTATGTGGAGACTGCTTCTATACAGCCTCATTCACACGTTCATATGCAAGGGTCACACGCTCTATTTGTTGTTTGTAACCGCCTAACTTCTCGCGTTCTTCTGCAACAACGTCATCTGGTGCATTGGCAACAAATTTAGCATTATTAAGTTTACCTTCGAGCCTTTTGATCTCGCCCTGAAGCTTTTTAAGCTCTTTTTTAAGACGAGCTGCCTCTGCTGAAAGATCAACGATGCCAGCAAGCGGCAAGCAATAGGTTGCCTCGCCTACGATTATTTGAGCAGAGCCTTTAGGCGTTGCTTCAGCCAGTGCAACGGGGTTAACACGGGCCAAGCGAGAAAGAGCGGCTTTGTGTGTTTCAACACGCTGTTTTGTTGGCTCGCTCGCATCCACAACGAATAATTGCATGATATCGCCTGGCTTTACGCCCATTTCGGCACGTACAGAGCGAATGTCGGTCACAAGCGTAATCAACCAATTGATTTCATCTGCCGCTTCTTCGTCTGCGGCTAGCGTCACAGGCCAATCGGCATGGCATAACAAACCGTCACGTTTAGCAGTTTGTTCCCAAAGCGCTTCGGTCATAAATGGCATGAACGGATGAAGCAGTTTGTAGATTTCATCCAGCACGTAACCAGCACAGGCAGATGCCTCTGCTTTTGCCGCTTCGTCATTGCCTGCAAAAACAGGTTTTAGAAGTTCTAAATACCAATCACAAAAATTGTTCCAAACAAATTTGTAAGCCGTGCCTGCCGCATCGTTAAAACGATACTTTTCGATGTTAGATGTAATATCAGCAGTACACTTAGAAAGCTCTGCCAATATCCAGCGGTTTACCGTTTGTTTGGCAGAAGGAGGATCAAAAGCCTCATTGCCTTTAAGGCCATGCTTTACACCATTCATTTCAGCAAATTTTGTGGCGTTCCAAAGTTTGTTACCAAAGTTACGATAGCCAGCAATACGGGCGGTATCGAGTTTAACGTCCCTGCCCTGCGCCGCCATAATGGCCAATGTAAAGCGAAGTGCGTCTGTGCCGTATTCATCCATAAGGTCTAGCGGATCAACCACATTGCCTTTGGATTTTGACATTTTTTGTCCAGCTTTATCGCGCACTAAAGCATGCACATAAATTGTGTGGAATGGCTCGATTGGCGTGCCTTCTTCATCTTTCATGAAGTGAAGCCCCATCATCATCATTCTGGCTACCCAGAAGAATATGATGTCAAAGCCCGTGACCAAAACATCTGTTTGATAATAATTTTGTAGTTCTGGCGTTTTATCAGGCCAGCCCAATGTAGAGAAAGGCCAAAGCGCAGATGAGAACCACGTATCAAGAACGTCAGGGTCTCGCGTTAGCTCAATACCTTCGCCCGCTTGCGCTTGTGCTTCTTCTTCTGATTTTGCAACATAGATTTTACCATCTGGACCATACCAAGCTGGAATTTGGTGTCCCCACCAAAGCTGGCGAGAAATACACCAAGGCTGAATGTTTTCCATCCAGTTGTAATATGTATTTTCCCATGATTTTGGCACGAAATTTGTGCGGCCTTCTTTAACAGATGCAAGCGCAGGTTTTGCCAGCGTTTGGGCATCCGCAAACCATTGGTCGGTCAACATAGGTTCAATCACAACTTTTGAACGGTCGCCCGTTGGCTGTTGCATTTTATTGTTTTCAACAAGAGGAATTTCATTGCCCTCTTCGTCATTTGGATCTGGTATCATCACAGCAAGACCGTCTTGCGTAATATCCGAAATAATCATTTTACGCGCGTCATAACGATCTAACCCACGATAATCATCGGGAATTAAATTCATCGCATCAATATAATTTTCGTCTGGCAATTCACCACTATCCACAATGGCTTTGGCTTTTGCCGCTTCTTCCGCATATGGTAAACCATCGTCGCGCATGGCGGCTTTCACGTCCATCAAACGGTACATTGGAATGTTGTTGCGTTTGGCCACCATGTGATCGTTAAAGTCATGTGCGCCAGTGATCTTCACCGCACCAGAGCCAAAATCTTTGTCTGGATATTCGTCTGTTATAATCGGAATTAAACGACGGTGTTCTTTTGGCCCAATTGGAATTTCGCATAATTTACCAATGATAGGCGCATAGCGTTCATCAGATGGGTGAACAGCAACTGCGCCATCACCCAACATGGTTTCTGGTCGTGTGGTGGCAATAGAAATATAATTACGCTCTTCTTCTAGCGTGATGTTTCCGTCTTCGTCTTTTTCTACATATGTGTATGTCTCGCCGCCAGCGAGTGGATATTTGAAGTGCCACATAAAGCCGTTAACTTCGATATTTTCAACTTCAAGGTCAGAAATTGCAGTCTCAAAATGAGGGTCCCAGTTTACAAGGCGTTTTGCTTTGTAAATAAGGCCTTCGTTATATAGCGTTACAAACACGTGCTGAACGGCTTTCGATAAGCCCTCATCCATGGTGAAGCGTTCCCTGGACCAATCACAACTCGCGCCTAAACGTTTTAGCTGATTGAAGATTACGCCGCCAGACTCGTTTTTCCATTCCCACACACGCTCGATGAACTTTTCACGCCCCATAGTATGGCGTGTTTCGTTTTGTCCGCTTTCTGCAAGCTTGCGCTCAACCACCATTTGGGTGGCTATGCCTGCGTGGTCCATGCCCGGTTGCCACAACACGTCTTTACCGCGCATGCGCTCAAAGCGGATCATAATATCTTGAAGCGTGTTATTAAGCGCGTGCCCCATATGCAATGAGCCAGTAACATTTGGCGGTGGGATTACGATACAATAACTGTCACTTTTTCCATCTGGGCCAATTTTTTTGTTAGCGCCTGCTGCAAATGCGTTGGCATCGTCCCATTTTTTGGCAATACGGGGTTCGCTATTGGCGGCGTCATAATTTTTATCAAGCATAGTTTAGTCCGAATAAATTGAACCAATTAGCGGCAAAACACACACTATTTGGCATAAATGTAGTTGATTGTTGTTATGGCGAAGCTGGCTTTGGAGTCAACCGTTAAGGCAAGAGAAGATTGCTTAAAGCAAAATTGTTTAAAACCAGATTGCTTAAAGCAAGATCGCTGGCGATTGTGCCTATTTTGTATTTTTAGGCTCTTGCGTGATACGGGAGATTTCTTCGCGTACAATTTTTTCGACCATATCTGGCAAATTGTTATCCAGCCATTCGCGCAACATTGGGCGCAATACATTTTCGACATGCGCTGTGTTCACATCGTCCATGCTTTGTCTTAGGCGCTCAATTGACCCTGTCACGGCAGCTTTGGTTGTTGGTGAAACAAGCGCTTCTTTGAACTTATCTGTTTCTGCAACGGGTTTAGTATCATTTGTGGCAGTATCAGCGGTAGTTTTATCATCAGCGATCGTATCGCTTACTAGTTTGTTTACCGTTTCGCCTATCGTGTCACTTATTGGTCCGCGCAATGCATCACGTTTAATACTAGCAACTTGCGTTTCAGGCTTTTCGTGAAGCTGTGGCTTACTCTCAACCTTTAGATTTTGCGTTGTGGTTTGTTGCGTTGAGACTTTCGATTCTGTTAGTTCCTCAGTTATTGCTTCTTTGGCTTGAACTGTTGTTGGTGCTGATTTTGACACTTGAGCAGAAGCGTCGCCGTCCTCAGCAAAAATCGCCACATCATCTTTCATAAAGTCGTCAGGGGTTTTAACAGGCTGAATTGGTTTTTGAACGCTTTGTGCAAAGGATTTAAAATTCAACGCTGATGCGCTGGCTGCTTTTTCTTCAGATACAGCTTTAGGCGCTGGTATTTGCGCTTCTAAAGATTGCTCTTGAGGATTCGCATAACTCATATTTGACTCAGAATTTGTTACACTATTCAACTGCTCTGCTAAATCTGCAAGGCTGTGTTCACTTTTAGTGTTATTCTCATTGTTTATTGCTAACGGGGTTGCAGATGTCGAAACAGTCACTGTATCAACTTTTGATCTTGGAACGCCTTTTGCAACTGCATCCGCTTTAGGCGCGTCTTTAGGCATGTCTGGCTTTTTACCAATAACTGCGGCTCTAATGCTTTCCAAAGTGCTACTCATTGTAGATTGGGCTGGCTGAGCGGTAGCAGGTTGCGCCTTAGGCGCTGCACGCATTACAGTGTTCGATACAGGCTTCGCTACTGGGCTCGATACTGGGCTCGCTACTGGGTTCGCTACTGGGCTTTTTTGTGGCGCAACTGGCGCAGCCGTTTTCAGCACTTTGTCTTGTCTTTTTTGAGCCTGAATTTTTCTTATAGAAGCATCTTTTGCATCAGACTTTGTGGCATTAGATACGGCATCAGGTGTGGCATTAGACGCGGCATCAGAAGTTTTTGTCCGCGTTTCGCTAGAAATGATTTTACGAATAGAGGATAAAATATCCTCCATACTACTTTCTTTCCGGATTGCGTCCCCCATTAACAATACTCCATAACAATTACACCCCGTCACAACTACACTGGAGCGCAGTTTAAAAACTAAAAGCTCGAATCATAATAGGATATCGTAAAAGTTGGAGAATGTATAAGCCATAGCTGATATTTCATCTATGTGGCTGTTTTATTCACCGTTTGTTGTACGCAAACCAAACCATTTATCTTTAACTTCGTTAAAGTGCTCTTCTGGATCATGTTTTGTTACGTTTAGCGCCAATTTAGAGGTGCTTAATGCGCCTATTGTCGCCAATATACTGTATTGCGCATCAATGTAATTTCGTTGCGATTGGGCTAACGACACTTGCGCGTTGATGACTTCTTGTTGTGTATTTAAAACATCTAGCGTTGTTCTTTGCCCAACTTTACGCTCTTCAACAGCACCTTGTAGCGCCAGACGAGCTGCTTTTAGTTGAGTATTATTGGCATTTACGCTGTCTCGTGCCGCAGAATATTGCGCATAGGCAGAAGTCACTTGAGCACGGACATTGTTTTTAATTGCATCAACTAAAATACGGCGTTGGCCCAGCGCTTCCTTACCCTTGCGTACTTGTGCAGAGTTTTTACCACCTTGGTAAATTGGAACACTTAACTTAGCAGAAATAGTACCGCTTTCTGAATTGCCAGACAGACTATTATAATCATGAGAAACTGCCCCATTTAAACTTAAAGTAGGTAAAAAAGCACCTTTAGCTACTTTAACACTATATGCAGCTTGATCTACCAAATGTAGTCTGGCTAAAATAGCTGGATGTCTCTTGTGGGCAATGGCTTGCGCTGATGCCACTGTTTTAGGTAGTAATTTGCCAATATTGCGTGGCGACTTTAATCTATTTGGCTGTTTGCCAATATGTTGTCTGTAAGCAGCATTTGCTGCAATTAAATTTGCTTTAGCTGCGCTTAATTGCGCGATAGCGGCAGCGCGGCGACCTTCGGCTTGAGCAACATCTGTTCTAGTGCTTTCGCCAACTTCAAATCTTGTTTTTTCTGAACGAACTTGCTCGTTCAAAAATTCGAGTGATTTTTTCCTAAAGCCAACAATAGAGGTGTTTTGAATAACGTCTATATATGACCCAATCGCGTTTAAAAACACTGTTTGAACGGAATTTCTAAGATCTTCACGCCCTGCTTTAACGGCAGAAATGGCACCAGCTGTATTGTTTTTCGTACGTAGGCCATCAAATAAAGTTTGACTGATGTTAAGTGAAATTGATTTATTTGTAAAATCGGGAGAAGGGTCACGGTAGTTTTTAGAGATCGTGCCAGCACCATTGATTACAGGTCTATAACCTGACTTTGCAATCGCAACATCTTCATCAATCCCTCTTAAACCTGCACGGCTGGCATTGATGTCTGGATTGTTAGTATACGCATAAGCCAAAGCTTGATTTAGCGTATCAGCAGAACTTAAAGCTGTAGATTGGCACAAGACTCCTGTCGCTAAAGCCATCGTTAATACTGATGATGATAATATTGATGGGATAACTTTACGCATACGAACTAAGCCTTAAAAACGAAATACTGACCAACTTATATTAATGAAACTTCTTACAAATATAAAAATAAAACACAATGTGTTAGACAGCAGTAATTACCAAGGGTCAAATTAAACTTTAGCAATGTGATAAAAAAGCTTCAATTAGCAGAGTAATTAATACTGTAATTTTATTTTTAACTCATAAAAATTAAGAAGCATCTATAAAATTGCAAGCGCTCTACTTATTAAAGCACTAATTTAACACTGGTTTTAACACAAAGTTTAAAGTGCAAATTCAACTTCTTTTGTAAAGCCAGGCAATAGCTTAATTGAACAATTGAATATTTTACGACCCGATACATCATCGCCAGTGCGTGTGTATAATTTCGCAGTAGCAGAATTGCCAACACCTTCAACAGCAACCAAACGGCCACCCTCTTTTAGTTGGTCGAAAAATGCAACTGGCACTTCGTCAATTGCGCCGCCAATAAAGATCACATCATAGGGTGCTTCTTTGGCATACCCTTCGTTTAAAGAACCATTGATGATTGCAACATTGTCGTAATCTAACTCGCTTAGCGTAGTTTCTGCTTTTGTTGCCAGATCATCATCTTGTTCTACACCAATTACCATAGAAGCTAATTGAGATAAAACAGCTGAAGAGTAGCCTGTTGCACAACCAATATCTAAAACAAGGTCATCAGATTTAATGGCGCAAGCTTGAACCAATTTCGCAAATGGCGCTGGTTCCATCAAAAAACGACCATTGCCTAACGCTATATCTTCATCGATATAGGCAAAATCTTGTTTATCTGCGCCCACAAATGCTTCGCGAGGCACGCTTAATAGCGCATCTAACAAATCGCTATTAGTCACATCACAAGTACGAACTTGATTATCGACCATTGTTGTGCGGTGTTGAACAAAATCTTGCATGGTTTAGACCTGTTTTTAGTTTTCTTGATTCCTATTCGTTATTAATCGCTTTTTACAGCAAATTACAACGCCCAAAAGTAAGATTGCGTCAATCAGCGCAAAATTACATGCGTAATTGGGAGTATCTGATGTTTTCTCATATCAACGCTAAGCCAAGATTAAGCTAAACCACCCACAAAGCCCTCAGTTTCAGATTCTGTAGATAGTGATAACCGAACACGGCCACGACACCCACGCTTATGACACATCAACACTTTGGCGACCTCATCTATATAAGCAAAATGCAATCCATATTTCTCGACCAGATCGTGTGGCTCTTCATAACGCGAATGTCCGCATCTTTTACACGTTACTTCTAGCTTTTGAGATTGATCTAAGTCTGTAAGCTGTATTTCTCTTTGCCAATTCATTACCAAAAGTCCTCAGCGCGAGGTATTCTTGTATAGGATATCTTTCCGCCCAAATGCCCACCTGCTGGCGGTGTCCAAGGGCCAAGCGTGACTAAAGACTGGCTATATTTTTGATTTATCTTATCAATTGCATGGGTAATACGTTCCCATTTTTGGCGACACTCGTCATCATTGGCAAGCATATCAAGTTGGCGTGTATCAGCCACAGTTAAATCGCCTAGCGTCACCCCTACTCGAATGATCTTTGAATGGCTTGGGATTGTTGTCGCCATTTTACCCCAAAGAACTTTAAGAGCGCTTAAAACAGCCTGATCGTCATTCACAACTGCAATTAACAAGCTATCGCTATAACTGTCCTCACGCATACCGCACCACAAATATAAGCGATTTGCATAATAGCCAGACTTACGCATTCGCCTTGCCGCTTTTATCAATAACATTCGAGCAATGGGATAAACGCTATCGATAGAACGCGCGTCAGGCGGCAATACACGCCCATGTCCAAACATGCCCCTATCTGGCTTTTGCGCCTGAATTGCATAGCCCTGCAAAGCGTACCAAAGCCGTTCTCCAGTTACATTGCGCCAAACTTTGCGCATGTGTTTTGGCGGCAATGCCAATAATTTTCAGTATTGTATATGCCAATATTATAAAGCCGCTTTTCCATACGTCCGCCAATGCCGGGAATATCGCCAAATGGAATTGGATATAATACCTTTGGCACTTGTTCAGGCGTCCAAATTGTAACTCCGTCAGGCTTATTTTGTTTACCTGCAATTTTGGCTAATTGACGGTTGGCCGCAAACCCAATTGAACATGTAATATGCGGACCAACATAACGCGCTATTCTATCTTTAATTTTTGCGGCAACTTTTTCAGGGTTATGGCGTTCGCCAAAATCTAATCTGCAAGTCACCTCATCAATCGACTTAACCGCATCAATGGGTAGAACCGCATTAATTTCTGCAATTAAGGCGTTATGGGCGCGGCGGTATAAATCGGGTTTTTGAGGAACCAAAATAATATTAGGACATAAAGCTTTAGCCTCCTTAACTTTCATCACATTTTGAACGCCGCGCTTTTTGGCTTCTTTTGAGCAGGCAATAACGCAAGTGTATTGTGTATTATCAAACGGCACTATGCCAATAGGCTTGCCGCGCAAGCTTGGGTTTGCTTGCTGTTCAACAGATGCGAAAAAACCATCAAAGTCTAAATATAAACACTCAATTGTATCAGGTTTACGCATTTATTTGCCTCTCTTGAAAAGAGAACAAAATAAGAACATATTCCTTTTTGAGTCAAGGAAAATATTCACATCGTCTTTAAAAAGGCTGGAGAAAAAGTGGTTGATTTTTAGCTTTGAAGAAAGCCTGAGAAACAAGTTTAAGGTGACAATCTACATCTGTAAAAGCAGGTAAGAATTTAAACGCTTACAAGTATAAACATGCAAAGAAATACCACTCGCTTAAAACTAGCAAAATCAGATAAAAAATGGAATGGATTTTGTGTTGAGTATTGGAGGCCTCGCCCATTCTTACCAACCATTGATTTTATTGACTTTTTAGTGGGACGTTACCACCATTTAAGTCAACAATATTAACATGATTGGGACGTCATACTTATAAGTAAAATTTCCATAAGAATTTTGAATATTGCTAAAAATAGAATGAAGAATCTAGATTGAAAGGAACAGATAAACACCAATCGATTGTTACTTAAGTTTATTTATTGTTACTTTCGCAAAAACCGCGCCGAGCGCAATCTATCTTAGAAACGGGATACTGGGTTCACTTTTTCTTTTTCGATTTGAATTCTGCAATTACCATATTGGCAGTTCTTAATGCTTGATCGATAAAGGGAATTATCTCACCCTTATGATTTTTTATATCTACAGCAGCCCATATTAACCCTAGAGAAAGCTGACACTCTCTTTCAAGCTGCGGCTCTGGCTTAAGAAATCCTGTTGGAAGGCCAGTCTTCGTTGCATAGAATATTTTCACCCTAGCTTCCTGACCACTTAAAATTGAATTCTTCAATTCTTCGGTATCACTAAACATTTTGATAAATTCATTATAGAAATTCTGACTCTGATCCTGGTTATCGTCTCTGAAACTGAAAAGCTTCGTTGTTGCCTCTTGGTAATAAACCTTACTATCAATTTCAAACTTAACTGTGAGTGTATTGTTGTTCTTGTTGAAAGCAATTGCTACGTTGTAGTCTTTTAAAATCTTTGTTATTTTTTCAGCAAACAGAGAAATTGTAGCTTTTTCGGCATGATCTTTAGTGTTAATATTTGCAATATCACCATATCCACATTCTTTCGCGCAATATATAAAAGCCGCGACGGCCTCTTCGGTTGCATGAAGTGCACAATAACTTGCTGGAATTGGTAGACCTGCTTCGAAAATATTGTTTGCCCACTCCAAGGAACGAACCGAATTATACGCACAGTATTTTGCTCGATCTGGCAGATCTTTGATCTGATCACATATCCATAGAGCAATATCCCGCTGCATAATTTTGTCGATAACGCTCATTCCAAATCCTTATCGCGATGTTTGATCCAAAGCCTACTTTGCCTTTTGCAATTAAGAATCACAAAATCTACGAAGATTACCACATTTAAATTGGACATCTAAAATCGATCAATTTTTAAGAGAAATACAAATGATTTTTACACAAATGAGACGTCATAAATACAGACATCGGGACGCGGCGCTATAACTACAATTAAATCAATAGCTTATAGGTGCAGTTGGAGGCCTCGCCCAGAATCGAACTGGGATACAAGGATTTGCAGTCCTCTGCGTAACCATTCCGCCACGAGGCCTCACTCGTTGCGGTTGGTAAGCGATTTAGCCCTTTGTTGCAAGCAGATTAATTATTGTTTTTAAAAAAATATTTTTTTTAGCAATGAGGGGTTGGCAAATCAGTTTAGCCTTTGTATAGCCTCCCTCGAACTACGGTATTCCCCGGTAGCTCAGTGGTAGAGCAGTTGACTGTTAATCAATTGGTCGCAAGTTCGAATCTTGCCCGGGGAGCCATAGTTTAAATTCCTAGTTTAAATTTCTACAAAAAATCAAATATAAATCGAACTAAACTGGTTTAATTTCCATATTTTTTTTGTTTTCGAGCCATTTTTCATAAAATTACTAATTTTTGACTTTTGTGCTTTTTTGGGCATTTTCAATGTTTTTATCAAAATCCCACACTAGAATCATACAAATGTGAAATAGAATCTTAGCCATTAAACAAAATTAGAGATGGTTTTTATATTTCGCCCTTGCTGTTAGACAGCGCGTTGCTTAACTTAAGTATAAAATTTCGTCCTTTTATTTGAAAAGCGATTCCTTATGTTCAGAACATCTACCCTAGACGCCATTGGCAACACGCCCTTAATTAAATTAAAAGCTGCATCTGAAGCTACGGGATGCACAATTTTAGGCAAAGCTGAATTTATGAACCCTGGTCAATCGGTAAAAGACCGCGCGGCAAAATTCATTATTGAAGACGCAATTGCCAAAGGTAACTTAAAACCGGGCGGTACAGTTGTAGAAGGCACAGCAGGTAATACTGGCATTGGCTTAACCGTTGTTGCAAATGCGATGGGCTTTAAGTCTGTAATCGTTATTCCTAAAACACAAAGCCAAGAGAAAAAAGATGCCATTGTGTTAATGGGCGCTGAATTAATACAAGTTCCAGCGGTTCCTTATTCAAACCCAGATAATTACATCAAAGTTTCTGGCCGATTGGCTGAACAATTAGCCAAGACAGAATCGTCTGGTGCTATTTGGGCAAATCAATTCGACAATACTGCGAATAGAGATGGACATATAAGAACGACAGCACGTGAAATATGGGAGCAAACCGACGGTAAAGTAGATGGCTTTGTTTCAGCGGTTGGTACTGGCGGAACGCTTGCAGGTGTTTCAATTGGCCTTAAAGAATTTAACAAAGATATTAAAGTGGCGTTGGCAGACCCAATGGGCGCAGCGCTTTATTCATTCTATACAAAAGGCGAATTAAAGTCTGAGGGATCTTCTATTACTGAGGGCATTGGACAAGGCCGTATCACTGCCAATTTAGATGGCTTTACGCCAGACATGTCTTATCAAATTGATGATGAAGAGGTATTGGAAATTGTATTTGCCCTGCTTGAAAATGAGGGTCTATGCATGGGAGGCTCAACTGGGGTTAATATTGCTGGCGCTATTCGTCTTGCAAAAGAAATGGGGCCTGGGCACACGATTGTAACTGTGCTTTGCGACCATGGTTCTCGTTATCAATCTAAATTGTTTAACCCAGATTTTTTAACCTCTAAAGACTTGCCAATACCAAAATGGCTAACGCGTAAAAGTGGATTAACTGTCCCTTACGAAAATACATCCTTGTAAGATATAATGGGTAAATTAAACCATACCCGAAAAGCTTTTTTAGAAGATGCATATCTTAGCGCCTTAGAAGCGAAGGTCATAGCAATAGAAGAGGGTGGCATAGGATTAGATGCCACCAATTTTTATGCCAATAGCGGTGGCCAGCCCGGTGACATAGGGCATTTTGAATTATTGAATGGCAGCATGATTGCCGTTACCAATACAGTGTATAGCAAAGATAAAAAATCAATTATCCATTGTGTGGAAGTCAACGCCTCTGCCGTAAAGATAGATGAAAAAATTATATGCCATATTGATTGGGAACGCCGCTACAAACTGATGCAAATGCACAGTGCTTGCCACTTATTAAGCGTTGTGTGCCCCTTTCCTATTACCAGTGCCAATGTGGGTGTTGACGAAAGTCGTGTAGATTTTGACTTGCAAGGTGCAAGTTTTGACAAACAAGAAGTAACAGAAAAATTGATGGCATTAGTGACTGATAACCACCCAATTTTCACCAGATTAATTACAGAAAATGAACTTTTAGCTAATCCAAAGATCGTAAAGTCTAAGAATGTTAAACCACCAATGGGTGATGGTGATATTCGACTTGTTTGTATTGGTGAAGATGCTTCAATCGACAGCCAACCATGCGGCGGTACGCATGTGAGTGAAACAAAAGAAATTGGTGACATTCACATTGGAAAGATCGAAAATAAAGGCAAAGAAAATCGACGGTTTAGAATTCGATTTGGCAAGCAACCATAAATTCTATCAAGTAAGAAATAACAAGAAGTTAGATTAGATATGAAGCAGAAAAATCCACATCTTATTGAACCAAAAGAATTATCTGATAATTTATCACGCTTTAAAATTATTGATGCATCTTGGTATTTACCTGCACAAAACCGTAATGGCAAAGCGGAATACGATGCGGCACGCATACCCAATGCTGTATTCTTTGACATTGATGGCATCGCAGATAATACGAGTAACCTTCCCCACATGTTGCCAACGCCAAACGACTACGCAAAAGCGGTTGGTGCATTGGGCATAAGCGAAAGTGACAACATAGTTGTTTATGACAGTATGGGACTATTTTCGGCCGCGCGTTGTTGGTGGTCGTTGCGCGTAATGGGCGCAAAATCTGTTAAAATATTACAAGGTGGATTTGATCGTTGGAAAGATGCTGGCTTTGAGGTTGAAACCAGTCGACCCATATCTAAAACTGCGGCAAAATTCATAACCAATTTTGATCCAACCAAACTAAGCAGCTTTGAAACAACGCTGTCAAAAATTAAAGACAAAAACTCTGTCATCTTAGATGCGCGTCCTACCCCGCGCTGGCTAGGAGAAGCAAAAGAGCCAAGGGCAGGATTGCGTTCGGGCCATATGCCGGGCAGTTTTTCTCTTCCTGCTAGCGACTTAGTCGTTGATGGAAGACTATTAGAAATTGAAAACTTAAAAACTAAATTTTCAGAACTAAAAATATCATCAGACCTGCATGTGACAACCAGTTGTGGTTCAGGCGTTACTGCAGCAATCATATCGCTTGCACTTGATAGTATTGGACATGACAACCATTCACTGTACGATGGTTCGTGGGCAGAATGGGGAGCAAGAGAAGACGCACCTGTTATCGAATGGCGAAAATAGATGGTAAAAAAAACTAAAGACAATAAAACCAAATCTGCAATGGCTAAGACTGTAAAAAAGAGCACAAAAGCTAAACGCGCGCCTAGCAAAAAGAACTTGGTTACCGCGCGTGTTACACATCTTGAAAGCACAGCGTTACCCACGTCCGCTACATCGCAACCCTCGCGGCCACGCCTTGCCTTGCTTGAGGCTAGCAACATGCCTGTTCAATTTTACAGATATTTATTTGAACAGGTTGGCAAGAAGCAACATTGGTATTCTCGGCGTGTTATGAATGATAAAGAACTAGCAACAATCATTCACGCGCCCTCAACCCATATTCATGTACTTTTTGCGAATGGATCGCCCGCTGGATATTTTGAGTTAGACGCTTCCAAACTCCCAAAAGAAATCGAAATTGTCTTTTTTGGATTAACGCCAGATTTCCAAGGTATGGGATTGGGAAAATGGTTTCTAAGCGTCGCAATTGCAAATGCTTGGGCATTGAAGCCAAAAAAACTAACATTGCAAACAAATACGTTAGACCACCCTGCCGCGCTTCAGCTCTATCAAAAGCATGGTTTTTCTCCTGTGCGTATCAGCGAAGAAACTATTGAATTATGGGAATGATTAGGCGGTATGGGAAATAGTTTATCGGGGAGTCTCAACGCTTCTAAGTTTAAAACCTATCAAGGTAAAACCCCGTAAAAATTAATTCACGGGGTTTTTCTTAAAAAGGCTGAGGGAAGTCCTTTTTAAGTTAAGCTGCTAAGTTCTGACCATTGTTTAAAGCATCAATTGGCTGAACCATAATTTTATTCAATGCTGTTGCGACCGCTTGGTTGGTTATCATACCACGGTGCACATTTAGACCATTTAATAGGTGCTTATCGGCACGCAATGCGTCTAGCCCCATATTGGCTATTTTAAGCCCAAATGGAAGCGTTGCATTGTTTAATGCATGTGACGATGTAAGCGGCACAGAACCAGGCATATTCGCTACACAGTAATGCACAACACCATCAATCACATAGGTTGGATCTGCATGGGTTGTTGCTTTTGATGTTTCAAAACAGCCGCCTTGATCGATGGCAACATCAACCAATACAGACCCTTTTTTCATTTTAGCAATCATCGCTTTTGTCACTAATTTTGGAGCAGAAGCGCCCGGTATTAGTACAGCACCAATGACTGCATCAGCGGCAAGTACGCATTCTTCAAGAGCGCCACGCGTTGAATAACGTGTAATAACACGACCACCAAAAAGATCATCTAACTCACGCAAGCGTGGTACAGAGCGATCAAGAATTGTGACTTCTGCGCCCAAACCAACTGCCATTTTTGCTGCGTGTGTACCCACAACGCCGCCGCCAATAATTACGACTTTAGCGCGTTCAACACCTGGCACGCCGCCTAACAAAATACCTCTACCGCCATTTGGCTTTTCAAGAACATTTGCAGCGGCTTGAATAGACAAACGACCAGCAACCTCTGACATGGGTGCTAATAGTGGCAATGTGCCTGCATCGTCGGTGACAGTTTCATAAGCAATGGCTGTGCAACCAGACTCAATCAAGCCTTCAGTTTGCGCGGCATCTGGAGCAAGGTGCAAATAGGTATATAGGATTTGTCCTTCTTTTAACCGCGCCCATTCTACAGGCTGAGGCTCTTTTACCTTTACAATCATTTCAGCTTTTTCAAAAACCTCATCAGCCGTTTGCAATATGGTTGCGCCCACTAATTCGTAATCTTTATCGCTCGCATTAATACCACTGCCCGCGTTCGTTTCGACATAAACTGTGTGCCCGTTAGACGCATATTCACCAACTGAACTTGGTGTTAGCCCTACTCTAAATTCATTATTTTTAATTTCTTTTGGAACACCGATTTTCATTTGCTTCTCCGAGCTTAAAATGAGTTTGTTGAATATAGTGTATGCTTATTTTGCTGCGAATGTCCTTGTGAATATCGCTAATTTATGCTAGTGTTTTCGAATTATGTTGCGTTAAATACCACAAAACGAAAGAATATAGCCAGTATGTTATTTGATAAAATAGATCGTGCCATTTTAGGTGAGTTACAAGCGAATGCTAGAATTGCAAATGTAGACTTGGCAGAAAAAGTGGGGCTTTCACAATCTGCCTGTTCTAGACGCGTTGCTCAACTTGAAAAAAGCGGTGTTATTGAAGGCTATCAAGCTGTAATTTCTAACAAAGCAATTGGCCACCCGGTGACATCAATTATTCACATTACATTGAGTGGGCAATCAGTGAGTATTCTTAAAGAATTCGAAAATGCTGTAAAAAAGTGTCCATACATTGTTGCGTGTTTCTTAATGTCTGGAGAAAGTGATTACATCATTCGAGTGAATGCTAAAGACATGGAAGACTTTGAAACAATTCATCGCCAATGGCTCTCCACGCTTCCACATGTGACGCGAATTCAATCTAGTTTCGCAATGCGAATGGTGGTGAATTTAGCAAATATTGATATTTCCAATATTGACTAACGAAACAACTTATTAATATTAGAGGACAATAATAAAAACAATAATGATTCTGTGCATATATGAAAAATTACATCAAATTTTTTGTCATCCTAATTGGTGGCTTGTTAATATTTGTGGCCACCGGCAAGCGTCCTGACACCACGATGGAAACTAATTTTTTAGGTTCTCAAATTTCTAATGATATTGAAGGTTGGCTAGCAGACAAAGAGTCTAGAATAAAGAACCTACGCCCAAACACGTCAAAAGAAATTATTTGGCACAATCCTAAATTAAAAAACAGAACCAATATTTCTATTATTTATATTCATGGATTTGCCTCTTCAAAGATTGAAACGTCTCCTACTGCCCAATTGATTGCTAAAGAAATTGGTGCGAACCTTTACTACACACGTCTTACTGGGCATGGGCGAGATAAAGTGGCAATGAAAGAAATATCCTTATCTAAATGGGCTGATGATATTGTAGAGGCAATTGAAATTGGAAAAAGACTTGGCGAGAAGGTCGTAATTATATCAACCTCCACTGGAGCGGCCCTGGCAACGTGGGCTATAAGACAAGAAAAATATTCCGAAAATATTTTCACATTTATAACAATATCGCCTAATTTCGCTTTGTTTGGCCGCTCAACTGGTTTTTTAAATATGCCTTGGGCTGACCAAATACTGCGATTTATTCACGGTGAATACATATCGTTTCCTCCTCATAATAAATTACATGATGAAGGCTGGACAAATACATTCCCTACCTCTGCGTTAATACAGCTGGGCGCTTTATTAAAAGTTGTATCACAAACAGATTATTCAAAGATTCAAATTCCGCACTTAGTATTTTACTCCACACAAAATACCATTGTATCGTACAGAGAAGCAGAAGCTGTTGTTGAAAAGTGGGGTGGGCCGACACATTCAATACAAATTGAAAACCCAACGGCCGAAAATAGCCATCCCATGAACAACCATATATTAAGCGGAAATGCTTTTGCGACTAATTCTACACAAAAAGTGGTTGATGAATCTATCAAATGGATAAGGTTACATACTAATTAGAAACATCAAAATTTGATGTGACATAATTTGGTCTTGTGATGATATGCAAGGTTGGTAGTGTGCATGCATGTTACGTTTATATATCCTACGCCATGTCTGCGCCAAACATACGACCCCTGGTCAACGTGATATTGATCGAACTATTAGCGAATCTGGTGCTAAATCACTGATACAAATTCAAAACACTCTTTATCAAAACAACTACAATCCAAAGACAATATATTGTTCGCCAGCGACCAGAACGAGGCAAACACTTGCAGGCATTGAAGATAACTTTCCAGCCTCACCAAACATAATGACACCTAAAAAATTATATGCTGGCGTCACCAATGACTATTTCGATATAATCAACGAACATGAAAATGCCGAAACCCTAATGGTAATTGGTCATAACCCAATGTGTTCTGACTTTGTATATTCTATGTGTTCGACTGGAACACCGCAAAACCTTAAAAAGATTGTATTAGGCTTTGGCGAAGGAAGTCTGGCCTCAATTGAATTTGATATAGATCATTGGTCCCAATTAAAGCAAAAAAGCGGACATATAATTGAGTTTAAAGATCATTCTGTATTAACAGGTTTATAAAGTTCAACTTATTATTCAATTATGTAAAATTGTAAGAAACAATTGCGCACATATCTACATTTTAAAAAAGACTGTTTAGGCTTGCTGACAATTTAAGTTCAATTCAATATATTAAGCGCAATGGCAGATCGATTGTTTTATAAAGTCATTAAAGGGGCTAAATTGACTAAAGTTACTTCATTAACAGCGCTAACAGATGAAACGCTCATCGCATTTGATAATTTGCAAGACATTGCAAGCAACGTGTTTAACCCGACCATTCGCTTGGGCGTTACTGGTCTTTCGCGTGCTGGTAAAACTGTTTTTATATCTTCATTGATACATAATTTATTGCACGGTGGTCGACTGCCGATGTTTGAAGCGCAGTCTTCTGGACGAATCTCAAAAGCAGAAATCAAGCCCCAGCCTTCTATGGACATTCCAAGGTTTGAATATGAAGCGCATATTGAGACACTGCTTAATGATAAATTATGGCCTCAATCCACCAGATCAGTTTCGGAAATTAGATTAACTGTTCATTTTGAATCTGCCTCATCATGGAATAGAAAATTTGGTCGCGGTACATTAAATATTGATATCGTAGACTACCCTGGCGAATGGCTTTTGGACCTTCCCTTACTAGGGCTTTCATTCGAAGAATGGAGCGAACAGGCGCTATCATTATCTCAAAAAGGTCCACGTAAAAAATTAGCAAAAGCTTGGCATGCTACACTCAATAAAATTGATGCTAAGCTTGAAGAAGATGAAATGGTGGCTAAGAGTTTAGCAAAACATTTTACTGAATATCTAATAGAGTGTCGACAAGACAATACAGCATTATCAACACTGCCTCCTGGTAGATTTATTATGCCTGGTGATCTTGAAGGTTCGCCTGCCCTTACATTTTCTCCAATGCAAAAACTAAAAGGTGACGCACCTAAAGATAGTTCTTTATATGCGATGATGGAACGACGCTATGAGGCTTATAAAGCGATTGTTGTAAAACCGTTTTTTAGAGAGCATTTTGCCCGTTTGGACAGTCAGATAATTTTGGTGGATGTATTGCAAGCCTTAAACGCTGGGCCTGATGCATTGGCCGATTTGGAAAATGCACTTTGTGATATTTTGAATTGTTTTCGTACTGGTAAAAATACATTGATAGGTTCGTTATTTAGTCGAAAAATTGAACGGCTTTTATTTGCGGCAACAAAAGCAGATCACTTACACCACGAAAACCATGATAAATTAGAAGCTTTGCTCGCTCGCTTAGTTGAGAATGCAATAAAAAAAGCAGAATATAATGGCGCTAAGGTAAGCGTCATCGGTTTAGCTGCGGTTAGAGCGACGAAAGAAGCAGTTGTTCAAGTTGGCAAGGATGAACTGCCCGTAATCGTTGGCACACCTTTAAAAGGCGAACAAATAGATGGCGAGATATTTGATGGCACCACTCAAACAGCAATTTTCCCAGGCGACCTACCCTCAGATTTGAGTCAATTGTTTGAAAATAAAAACAGAGCAGATGATCCAAATTTAAAATTTGTCAGATTTCGCCCACCCGAACTTGAAAAGACTGCAGAAGGCTTCACGCTATCGTTGCCGCATATTCGAATGGATCGCGCTTTGCAGTTTTTGCTTAAAGATCATTTGGCTTAATTGCTTAGTATGGGAAATAAGATGTCCAAAACACCACATACAACCAATGCGAACGCGTCGAGAAAGCCAAAAGCATTTTCAGTACCGCAAACTACAGATTCAACTGATGATAGTAATATCAAAAGGTCTGGTACCCTCTCTTCTGCAAAAAACACACGCAAACCAAGAGCGGTGAACTCAGAAAAATATAAAATAAAGATACAGAGCGATGAAGCAGTTGAAAATCATTTTAATTCTGTAAATTCATTAACGCCGCCGCATAAATTAAAAGCGCCAAAAACCACCAAGAAATTCAGTTGGTTCAAGCTTTCGCTTTGGGCATTAACGACCCTGTTTGCGCTTGGCATTGGCTTGTATGTAGACCAACTTATACGCGAATTATTTACTCGGCATGAATGGCTAGGACTAATAGCGAGCGCGGTAACGGTAATATTTATTGTTTCAATTGTGGCCTTATTCATTAGAGAAATATTCAGCCTTAGCCGCATGCGTTCCATCGCAAAATTAAGGATTAATGGTGATAAAGCACGACAAAACAACGATCTAAAATTAGCAAGAATTGTTGCAAAAGACATCTCAACACTTTTATCTGATCGCCCCCAAACAGCGAAAGGCAGAGCGGAGATAGCCCAGCATTTAACTACAGTTATGGATGGCGAAGATTTAATTCATATTGTGGAGCGTGATGTTTTAGCACCGCTAGATAAAACCGCTCAAAAAATGGTTATGGCCTCTGCCAAACGCATCTCTATTGTTACTGCGGTCAGTCCACGTGCACTGGTTGATATCGGGTTTGTGCTTTATGAAAATACAAAACTAATCCGCGCGATTTGTGAATTATATGGCGGAAAACCCAGTACTTTAGGTTTTTGGACATTGGCTAAAAAAGTAATCTCTCACTTAGCAGCAACAGGTGCAATAGCGATTGGTGATGGTTTACTGCAACAATTTATTGGACAAGGTGTTGCCTCAAAACTCTCTGCAAGACTTGGCGAAGGCGTTGTGAATGGCTTGTTATGCGCGCGAATCGGTATTTCTGCGATCGATATTTGTCGTCCATTGGCCTTTGACGCTGAAAAAAGACCCGGTGTTTCAGACTTTTTATCAGCCTTAACGAAAATAAATTCTGAAAAAACTGTGTGAAAATCGTTTATTGCCTAATTTTGGCAATATTATTGAAATGTAATAAAAATTGATCGTCCAAAATGAGCAATTGGTTAACCATTTTAGGTAAGATTGCGTAAATATATATTTTAATAGAGAGCATAATTATGTTGCGTCGAATTTTACCTTTTATATTCATGTTGCCATTTATTTTCTTAAGCCTTGCAATTACTAGCAATGCTTGGGCTAGTGAAAAACAGTTTTTTAAAAACATTCAAGGTAAATGGACTGGTCCTGGTGAAATTGTAGCTGGTAAATATAAAGGTACAAAATTCACTTGTGTTTTTGATGGTATTAAACCTGACAGAAAAATTGGCATGAACATTGATGGCTATTGCCGCGTTGGTATGTTTTCGCAACCAATGAATGCGCACATCAATAAATTTGGTGGCCGTTTTACTGGTAAGTTCTTAGATGGCGCAATTGGTGAAGGTATGGATATTACTGGTGGTCGCTATTCTAAAAGCCGTTTTGTAGCGGACATTAAACGAAAAGACTTAATTGGCGCGATGGTTGCCCGTCAAAAAGGCAAAAACAAATTAAACATTACAATATCTGTAAAAGTTGATGGACGTTTAATACCTGTTATTGGAATATTCTTAGATCGCGTAAAGAATAAAGGTCCCAAATTTGCAAAGAACCTTTTCAAACGCAAAAGCAATTAAAAGTTGCCACCCTCGCCGATTAATTTGATTTCATCACTATCAACAGTTTCAAGATGTTTGGAAACTGTCTCACCATTCACGAGCAAATTTGGTGCAATATCATTTAGCGGAACGAGAACGAATGCGCGTTCGCTAATTCTTGGATGAGGCAGTGTAAGCGTTTTAGTTTTCAGCGCCACATCTTCATAGACTAATAAATCAATATCAAGCGTACGCGGGCCCCATTTTCGGGTTTTTTTACGCTTAAAATCCACCTCTAATGATTTCACAATTTTAAGAAGAGCAAGCGGCTCAATTGATGTTTCAATCAAGGCGCAGGCATTTAAAAACCAGTCTTGATTCTTATCGCCCCATGGCGGTGTTTTGTAAAGGTTTGAAAGTTTCTTTACAGATATTTGAGGGTGTGCGTTTAAAGCATCCAATGCAGCTTTAAGCACAGCTTTAACATCGCCCACATTACCGCCAAGACCAAGATAGACTTTTTTCAAAACCACACGACCTTAATTATTCTTGAGGCCAGTTGAGTGAAACCTCAACATAATCTAGCACGCCCTGCACTGGTGCATTTGGTTTGCGCACTGTTACTTGCGCTTTTAAAACCATTTTAAATTCTTCACACAAGGCTTTGCCAACTTCTAAGGCCAAAGCTTCAATTAAGAACTTACGCTCCCCTGTTATTATTTTTTCAATAACAATGAAGGCTTTGCCATAATCTACAGTGCCATCAATGTCGTCATTCTCTAAAGAGTTACCACCATCTACAGTTAAACGCACATCAACAAAAAAACGTTGGCCCAAAACTTCTTCTTCAGAATATACGCCGTGTCGTGCAAAAAATGCGCAATTTTTCAGTGCTATTTCATAAATGGCCATCTTGTTTTCCTATACTTTATTATTTGCTACATTAGTCATTTTCGAATGCAAGACTGCATCGGTTATGGCAAGTGCATCGACATTTTCTTTTACATTATGAACCCTAAACACCGCACTGCCTTTTAAGCGTGCGATGACAGAAGTTGCTGCTGTTGCTGTATCGCGGCTAGTGGCTGTGCGTCCAGTTAAATCTCCAAGGAATCGTTTTCTGGAAGTGCCCGTTAATATTGGATAACCTAATTTAAACAACTCATTTAAGTTTGCTAAAAGAGAAATGTTTTCATCTGTATTCTTTGCAAAGCCAAAGCCTGGGTCCAGTACAATTTGATTTTCATCGATCTTTGAGGCTTTGGCTATTTCCAGTGTTTTATTTAAAAAATCAAATTGGTCTTTTATCGCATTTGCATCGCGTTGGCGCTCACGCCCCGTATGCATTAAAACACAACCTGCTTGGGTCTTGTATATGACATCGCCTAGCTTTTTATCCTTTTGAAGCCCCCATACATCATTGATGATATGAGCGCCTGCTTTAATCGCTAGTTTTGCAGTTGAGGCTCTGTAAGTATCTATAGAAATAATACAGTCGCTCGTATCGCAAAGCGCTTCTATAATGGGTAACACTCGGTCTTGCTCTTGTTTGGCGGTAACTTTATCAGCGCCTGGCCTTGTGGATTCACCGCCTATATCGATAATGGCTGCACCTTGGCGGTACATTTTTTTACCCTGCCGAACAGCGGTCTCAATAAGTGAATATTTGCCACCATCAGAAAAAGAATCAGGCGTCACATTTAAAATCCCCATAACAACGCTCTTATAACCAAGTTGAATTGACCTGCCGTGAGCCAATTTCCAAGTAGTAACAGTATGTGGATTGAAATTATTCATTTGAGCTTTACTGGTCTTTATGTACAGGGCTTAAATTGTTGATATTGAAATGTTAGTAATTTTATAAACCACTTTCGATGTAAAATAACCAGATCACACATGTGATATTATGCACTTTTATATCTCTAGCTTCGTGTTACTAAATCAAGACTCAACATTATTTACACGCTTATCAAAACAGTATCCCTTCAAATAATTCTCAAAATGTGAATCTAAAAATTAGAAATGAGATAAATTGAGCACTATAACAAATTCAATATTCAAAATTAAATTTTGGGGTACACGCGGAACAAGACAGGTTCACTCGTTGGACCATACAAAATTTGGATCTAACACTATTTGCGTCGAAGTTCAGTGTGGAGAAAGAGTTTTGGTATTTGATGCAGGATCAGGCATTGTAAATTTTGGAGTTGATTTTGATAAGCGGCCATCAGTTCAAAATTTTGATTTATTTCTATCGCATGCACATTACGATCATGTAGAGGGTATTCCGCACCTTTCACCATTATATCAAAAACAAAATTCAGCAACCATTTGGTCTGGAGCATTAAAAGGTATTGTTACATGCCATGAAATCTTTGATTTTTTAATGATGCAGCCCTATTTTCCTGTGAAAGTTGAAAAATTTGAAGCTGATATAAAATATAATGACATTGCTGATTTTGAATCATTAAACCTTGGAGACGGTATAAGAATACATACCACTAGGCTAAAACATCCAGGTGGCGCAACGGGTTATCGTGTTGAATATGCAGGTAAAAGCTTTGCTTTTATTACCGATTGCGCTCATTCTACAAATGCGCAAGACGATCAATTAGTAGCTTTTTTAAAGGATGTAGATTTGTTCGCCTATGATTGCAGCTACACCGATGAAGAGTTTGAAAAATATTCAACCTATGGACATTCTACATGGCAAGAAGCGTTAAAATTAAGGTCGGCTGCAAATGCAGGCGGTGTTTATGCAATCCATCATATGCCTTTTAGAAATGACGATGAGTTGGAGCGTATTCATAAAGACATGAAAACAGAAAATGCAAATAGCGGCGTTGCATATGACACTAAAACTGTAAAACTTTAAACCGCTATTATTATTTTTGATAATTAGTAATTTCAGCTAATCGCCTTAATCTGTACAATCAGTTTCAGTACAAGATCCATCATCCGGATATGGATTGGGGTCTGTTGGAGTATCATCAATATCTTTTTCTTTAGGAGTATCTTTCACAACGCTCTCATCCTCCTCATTTAGGCGTAAATATTCATTTCTACGATTAAGGAAATCGTTAGCGGCTCTTGTTTTACAAACCCACTCACGCACCTGATGCGATTTAACATATCCACCTTGAGGCCACATGGCGCTATAACGAGTATCTTCCTCATCTTTTTGGTTTGGATTATATCTAAAGCTAGGAAGCCTGGTCACGGCTCCAGATGGCTGGATATTTACAATATCGCAAACACGTCTAGATGTGATGCAGCTTACACTCGAGCAGGCTTGAATTGTGCCATTGTATAAAATGATATCAGTTTCGCCAGATCTACGAACAAAAACATCTAAAGCCGTACCGCGCACCCCGATTGTTGCTACCGGAGTTTTAATTTTATATCTGCCTTTTGGTCCGTTACCACTGATAAGCCGTAAAGCGCCTTTTGTGATTTTAAAAGTTCCTTTTGCAATACCACCTTTAGATACAACAAAATTATCTAAAGATACCGAAGAGTTTTCACCGATAATTATCTTTGAATTGTCCTTTAATATTAACTGACCATTTGAGTTTTTGGCGGCTCTGATTTTTTCTTCTGCAAACACTTTGTCTGATTTAGCAAGTGTACGATTGCCATTAGAAGCAGTAACGCGATTCTTTATTCTCACTGCTTCACCAACGGATTCAGCAGCATAACTTGAAGAGATATCCATTGTTTGCGAAGCCAATAATACAAATGAAAGCGCTATGACTTTATTGAGTGAGATAGTTTTAGTTGTTAGTAAGAGGCTTTTACCATCTACGCAGAAGCGTTTAAAATTACTAATCATTATTCCCCAGCATTCAATTTTTTAGATTTGAATGTTCCGTGATTGATATAAGTATACGTGCCCCTACCCTTAATAAAGATGCAACTTACATTTATTGCAACCTTATTTTTCAAATACAGTTAATTTTAATCTGTTAAATACGACACAAATATAAATGTATACTGCATTACATCACTATATTTTTAAGTTGTCGATAAATAAATATGCAATTACACTAATTCCTACTATGGCTATTTTAACTTCATCAAGAATTTGTTGCGAGCTGATTAGATAATAATGAAATTAATCATTGGAAAAACCCAAATCGCATGTGCCCTATCCGCGCTAATATTGTTTGCCACTGTTTTTGCGCATACTGCACAAAGTGATTTACAGACAAGTCTTAGAAACTTGTTTTTTGACACTTATCAAACAGCAAAGCCGCGATCACATAATGACAATAAAGATAGTATCGTGGTCATTATCGACATTGATGAAACTTCTTTAGCTAAGATTGGTCAATGGCCTTGGCCTCGAACAAAACTGGCGACTATAATTGAGACGCTTACCGATGCTGGCGCATTGGCTATTGGTTTTGACATGGTTTTTTCTGAACCTGATAGAACAGATCCAAAAGAACTTGCTAAAATAGCTGAACTAAAATCTGAAACAAAGTTTCACGAAATCATCTCTAAGCTTCCACGCAATGATGACGTTTTTAAAAAAGCCATAGCCAATAGCCCTACCGTTTTGGGATTCATTGGGGTGCAAGAAAAAACGAGTATTAATGCTATAAAAATAGCAGGCATTAGCTGGTTAGGAGACGACCTTTCTCACAAGCTTCAGTCTATTAAAGGCACTATTGCCAGCTTAGAAAGTCTGCAAGAAGGGGCAAAAGGCAGTGCCAATTTTAACATCGCCCAAGACCAAGTAGATGACATCATTCGATCGGTACCGTTGTTTGTAAGAAAAGGGAAACAAGTCTACCCCTCTCTTTCCATTGAAACATTGCGTGTGGCGCTTGAAAAAATTACGGGCGAACAGCATTCATTTATTATCAAGACCAGTCTTGCGAGTGGTGAAGTAAGTGGTCTTATTAGCAGTGATGATGAAGAACTAATATCTGCTAGTATTATTGAAGCGCGTGTTGGTGATTTCATTTTTCCAACGACTGATGATGGTCAATTGAACCTTTATTATAAAAAACACAATGAAAATGCCTATATCTCAGCCGCCGATATATTGCTCGCGCCTAAAGAAGATATTGCAAATAAAATTAATGGCAAAATTGTGCTTATTGGTGCCTCTGCAGCAGGACTGCGCGATATAAGACAAACAACATTAGGCGAGCGCATACCAGGGGTAGAAATACATAGCCAAATTATCGATCAAATTATGGATGGTGTTTTTTTAAACCGTCCTGATTGGATGAATGGCTTAGAAATACTTTTAACGATAATCGCTGGCCTATTATTAATATTTTTAATGCCATATTTTGGGCCAGTGCCCTCTGCCTTACTAGGAGTATCTATTTCTGCAATGGCACTCATAACAAGCTGGGTTGCCTTTTCTTCATATGGGTTGTTATTAGACCCAGTCTTCCCAATACTGGCTACAGCGCTAATCTACATCGCTATGACGGTCTTTTTGTTTACCTTTGCCGATAGAGAAAAACGATTTGTACGAGATGCTTTCAAACATTATCTAGCGCCAGAACTTATTGATCGTCTGCAAAAAGATCCAAAGTCATTAAAGCTTGGCGGTGAATTAAAAGAACTTTCAATGATGTTTATGGACATTAGGGGGTTTACACCAATTTCTGAAAAACTTCCCCCTACTCAGTTAGTAGAATTTTTAAACACGCTCTTATCGCCTCTCTCCGACATTATTCAAACACGCGAAGGTACAATTGATAAATATATCGGAGATTCAATTATGGCATTTTGGAACGCACCACTGGTAGTAGAAGACCACCCACAAAAAGCCTGTCTTGCAGCCTTAGAAATGGTATCAAAATTAGAAAGAATGAATGCTGAAAACGCATTTGGCTTTAAGGCAAAAAAATTAAGTGACGTTACAATTGGCATCGGCATTAATACTGGCGAGGGGTGTGTTGGAAACTTAGGTTCAAAATCACGGTTTGATTATTCTGTAATTGGTGACATGGTGAATGTAGCTTCGCGGATTGAGAGCACGACAAAGCTGGCAAATTATCCAATTTTGATATCTAGCAGCACAGCAGATGCCTGCCCTAATTTTGCGATTTTATGGGCTGGTAATTTACCCTTAAAAGGCAAGCGTGAAAAACAAAATATATATGCACTGATAGGCAATGAAGAATATGCAAAGAGCCGTATGTTTAAAGAAATAAAAGCGGCCCATGACGAAATATGCAAGCAAATCGGCATGGGTAATAAACAAAATATTGAATTGTCTAAACGCAGATG
>NVRK02000052.1 GCA_002400845.2 Hyphomicrobiales bacterium | reverse complement strand
GGATATTTCAAACAAGACAAATGCTGGCGAATGCTTGCAATTGGCCTGCAATATTTACTCACGAAAACAGGCAAGGTAATCACCACTGGCGTAGTGGCATGTGCGTTTATTTCGAGCCCAAATGGCAACCGACCAGACTTATCAATTCATTGCGTAGCAACTATCTATTTAGTTAGAACAGTAATATGTGCTGACCCAGCTTAAGGCACGACCATAACACCTTGTTTTTTATAATTAAAATTATATGTATTATTGAGATAAAATAATGGATATCATTTGATAAACCGCGCATTGACCCTGAATTTTTAAATCATAAAAACAATGTAAAGCTTGCTTTTAATGGCGTGAAAATTGCACGTAAAATATTAAACACTGGCCCGTGATCTGAAATGAAAATTGAAAAACTATTTCCAACGCCAGATCATACTTCCACTGAACAACCTGATGCCTTTACAAAGCAACAATTGTAACAAATTAGCGTCCTGTTGGCACATGCCAAATGGGTTTACCTATAGATGAAAAAATCAGTAGTCGATCATTGTATATCGGTGCGTGGCATAGAAGGATTAAAAATTGTTGATGCATCTATCATGCCATCTATTTCAAGTGGCAATACCAATGTACCCGTCAAGGAAATTACTCATAAAGCGATTGAAATTATTGCTACAAAAGCGGTTTAATCTTAATATATTGCGTTTGGTAATTTTGGAAGATATCGCTCTTCTTCCTCCACCAAGAACTCGCGAACTTTTTCTGTAATAGGTGTAATGCGTGCATTGGTCAAACGAACCAAATACCATCTGCGCATAATCGGTAGGCCTTGCATTTTGATAATACCTATTTGCCCAGAACTTAGACCGTCTTGAACAGTATGTCCCGAAATTAGCGCAATGCCCAAGCCAGCGATCACTGCCTGCTTAACAGTTTCGTTTGTATTGAATTCGATCTTTTCATAAGGACTTCCATGACCAATACGATCAAGATATCGTTCCGTTAGCAGACGCGTGCCTGAACCTTCTTCGCGCAGTATGAATGTCTCTTTTAAGAGCCGCTCAAAGGATATATTTTTTTCTCGAACTAATGGATGTAATGGCGGTGAAATTAAAATATGTGGGTGTTCTGCCAGCGGCACAAAATCTACTATCGGATAACGCGGTGGACGCCCCATAATGGCGAAATCAATAGAGCCATCTTCAAGCGCTTTGATTAATCCGCTACGGTTGTTGATTACCAAATTTATGCGAATGTCTGGCAATATTTTATTGGCTAATGCCACAATGCGCGGCGCAAAATATTTGCCCGTACTCACCACCCCTAAAGAGACATAACCAGACTTACCAGCATTGATTGTTTCAATGGTTTTTGCACAATGATTTAAGGCCGCTTCAATTTGAATAGTCGTTGCTAATACTTCTTGCCCCTGCGGTGTTAACCCACCTCTTCCATCAATCCCCTTCATTTCGTTTGAGCGAATTACCAGCTCTACACCAATATTCATTTCTAACGTTTTCAACTGCGTAGAAACGGCAGGAACAGTTAAATTTAATGCATCGGCGGCGGCGGTAATCGATCCATTTTTATGGACTGCGGCAAGTGCGCGAAGCTGTTTTAGCGTTACAGAGTTAATATGAGACATAAAAAATAATTTAACAGATATTAAAAATATTTCAATTTATTTTTACTTTCTTTGCTGGCATGCATAGGCCCTGACTGGAAAATAGTGAGGGATACACAAAATGGGTAAGAATGTTTCTATAGAGAATACGTCGGGTATTCCTGCATCTTTATTGCCTGTAATGATGGCCCTATGTCGTGTTTCTGAGAAGCTTGCACAAACGATCGCTGATGGCGAATTATCGGGTAATCTGGGCGAAGCTGTTGGAACCAATCTTGGTGGAGACGGACAAAAAGCTTTAGATTTGATTGCAGATGATGCTTATGCGGTTGAACTAAAATCTACAGGTGTGCGTTGGTATGCCTCAGAAGAACAAGACGATGTTGTTGAGCTTAATCCAATGGGTGATTTAGCCTTAGCCATTGACCCATTAGATGGTTCTTCAAACATTGATGTGAATGTTTCTATTGGTTCAATCTTTTCAATTTTTAATGCTAAAGACGATGCAAATGAAAGTTTCCTTCGCCCTGCTGAAGAGCAGTTGGCGGGTGGTTATTTTATCTACGGCCCTCAAACTGGCCTAGTCGTAACCTTTGGAAACGGCACCTTAAAATTTTTAATGGACAGTCGCACACGTGAATTTATTTGCGTAGATCAAAATGTTCGAATTCCTAAAGACACAATAGAATATGCAGTTAATGCTTCTAACTATCGCCATTGGCCTCAGCCAATTCGTGCGTACGTAGATGATTGCATAAGTGGAACAGATGGTCCATTTGGCCGCGATCACAACATGCGCTGGGTGGCATCTTTGGTTGCGGAAACCCACAGAATATTAAGCCGAGGTGGCGTTTTTTTATACCCCCAAGATTCGCGCAAAGGTTATCACCGCGGTCGCTTGCGGATGATTTATGAATGCGCACCAATCGCATTTTTGATTGAACAAGCTGGCGGCAAAGCAACAGATGGCATCGACCCAATTTTGGACCTGCAGGCGGATGAACTGCATGGACGTACACCATTCGTATTCGGCTCTACTAACAGCGTTGAAAAAATCACCAATTATCATGATTTACCAGAAAAAGAAGCCGCCGCACTGTTCGGTAAAAGCGGACTTTTTCGTAAATAATAGGACCTCGACATGAGCAAAAAATATCCAATAATTTCAGTCACTGGGTCTTCTGGTGCAGGGACATCAACGGTTAAAACAACCTTCGATCAAATATTTCGCCGTGAGGGGATTAAATCAGTTTCAATCGAGGGCGATGCTTTTCACAAGTTTGACCGTCTTGATATGAAAGACGAACTTAATAAACGTATAAAAACAGGTGACCATTCGTTTAGTCACTTCAGCTTAGAAGCCAATGAGCTTGGAGAGCTGGAACGCGTTTTTCGTGAGTATAGCGAAACAGGAAAAGGCCGTACTCGCTTGTATGTTCACAGTGAAGACGAAGCAAAGGAATTGGGCGTGCCTTCGGGTAACTTTACTGAATGGGCTGATTTTGAAGAGAATTCAGACATACTGTTTTATGAAGGTTTGCATGGGGCGGTTTGCACCGATGATATCAAACTCGCTGATTATGTAGATTTGAAAGTTGGCGTTGTGCCTGTGGTCAATCTGGAATGGATTCAGAAAATTCATCGTGACCGCGAAACAAGAGGATATTCTACAGAGGCTGTTACAGATGTAATCCTCCGTAGAATGGATGCCTATGTAAATTGCATCATGCCGCAATTTTCGCAGACCAGCATTAATTTTCAGCGCGTGCCTGTTGTTGATACTTCAAATCCGTTTATTTCCCGATCAATCCCTACCCTAGACGAGAGTTTGGTGGTGATTAGATTTGCCGATCCTAAGGGGATTGATTTTCAATACTTAACAACAATGATTGAAGGTTCATGGATGAGCCGAGCCAATTCGATTGTGGTGCCGGGCGGCAAAACAGATTTAGCGATGCAGCTTATATTAACACCGCTAATTTTACGCCTTGTTGAAAATTCTAGACGCTCTTGAAAGCAAATAAGATCATGAAAAACAACGAAAAAAATATGGCTAATGCGTTACGTGCGCTTGCGATGGATGCAGTTCAGGCCGCAAATTCTGGTCACCCTGGCATGCCTATGGGTATGGCTGATGTTGCGGCTGTATTGTTCAATCGCTTTATAAATATCGACCCTAGCGATCCCAAATGGCCTGATCGCGATAGATTTGTTTTGTCTGCGGGTCACGGTTCTATGTTGCTGTATGGCATTCACCATTTATTGGGTTTTGCCGATATGGATATGGATCAAATTCGTAACTTTAGGCAAATGGGATATCGCACAGCTGGACATCCAGAATACGGTCATGCGGATGGTATTGAAACAACCACTGGCCCATTGGGGCAAGGAATTTCTACAGCTGTGGGCTTTGCCCTTGGTGAGCGTATTCACAATGCAAAATTCAGCGACGATTTAGTCGATCACTGGACCTATGTAATGGTTGGTGATGGCTGCTTGATGGAAGGCATTAGCCATGAAGCAATAGACATGGCGGGACATTTAGCTCTGGGGCGTCTTGTTGTTTTTTGGGACAACAATTCTATCACCATTGATGGTGCAACAGATATTTCTACATCTTGCGATCAATTGGCTAGATTTGAGTCTTGTGGTTGGCAGGTTATTTCTTGCGATGGTCACAACAATGAAGCGATTGCTAAAGCAATAGAAGAAGCAAAGGCAGATGAAAGCCGCCCAACTTTGATTGATTGCAAAACAATCATCGGTTTTGGTGCGCCAAACAAACAAGGTACATCAGGTGTGCATGGTGCGCCATTGGGCGATGAGGAAATTAAATTAGCGCGCAAGCAGCTAAATTGGCCTCATGCGGCATTTGAAATTCCTAAAGATGTTTATGATGCATGGAGGAGCATTGCCAAGCGTGGTGAAGACAACCGTATCGCATGGGAAAAACGTTCTTCTACACATAGAAAACAAGGTGAGTTTAACGATTCGATTAATGGCTCAACGCGCGACAATCTTGTTGCCGCACTTAGAGAATATCGAGCAGAACTTGTAAAGACAGCGCCCAAAGTTGCTACCCGAAAAGCTTCGCAAATGGCGCTTGAAGTTGTTAACAAAATGGTTGCCAATACCATTGGCGGTTCAGCAGATTTAACAGGCTCAAACCTTACTAAAACTGACAGTTTAGACATTGTTAGCAAGGATAATTATGATGGACGATACATCCATTATGGTGTTCGTGAACATGGCATGGCGGCTGTTATGAAT
>NVRK02000051.1 GCA_002400845.2 Hyphomicrobiales bacterium | reverse complement strand
GGGTTCATATCTTTGGATGATCGTTTCGTTTGTGGTTGCTAAAAGACGATCCATAACGGATTCAATTTGCCGCTCGACAGATTGTATATGCTTTTTAAGTGACGCTTTTAATCCATCAACAGTCTTTGATTGTTGATCCCAAGCATCGCGGAACATGGCTTTGACAATCGCAATGAGCGCTGATGTCGGCTGGAGTGTCTTTATCACATTGCCAATGTCCTGCTCTGCCTTATCACGCGCGATTGATTTACCGTAATGTTCGAAGGAGTTAATGGAAGCTGTCAAGAAGTGATTCTTCATCTACAACCCATTGGTTAGAGCAAGCAAAAAAGAATAAAATAAAGATTGACAGGTGACGATATCGCAGCTGCACAAAGTGAATTGATGCAAAGCTTTATCGGTATTGGTATTAGCTAAATTCAATTAGCGCAATCAAAATTGCCGCCAACAATTCATTACCAACAACCCCAAATGAGCAGCATTAGTCTCTCAAATTATTCGAGTTTCATTTTGGGCAGCATTTTTAAAACCCTTACAATGTGTCGATGATAATCATCTCAGCCCGCTTTTTAGCGCTCTCAGTTTTAAATTAAGAAGCATCACTATCACTGATTGTCTTTGCCTAGAACACATAATGCAGAATGCTGGTTAGTCTCCAAGCTCTTCAACGATATTGTTCAACGCCAGCAGCCCTTGCTAATGCAATAACTAAATAGAATTTGATCGATATATTGGCAGTTGGGTAGCGCTATGGCGTTCTAGTAATACCAGCCTTTACGCGACGTAAGGGAATAGAGGATTCGATTGAAGCCACGCCTTTAATTTTTGTTAAGCGCCCTATTAGAAACTGTTCAAACCCTTTTAATCCTGATGTCACGACTTTTAAAAGATAGTCTCGATTTCCTGTCATCAGCCAGCAGTCGACAACTTCTGGCATTGATTGGATCGCTTTTTCAAAGGTAGCAAGGGCGTTATCGTCTTGTTTATCAAGTTGAACAGATACGAAAACCGAAACATCAAATCCCAGCTTTGCTTCGTCCAACAATGCACAATACCCTGAAATGACGCCTGATTGTTCAAGTTGTTTCACACGCCTTGCCACGGGCGTGGCACTTAATCCTACAGCCTCACTTAAATCATTGATCGACATACGGCCATCTTTTTGAAGACATCGCAGAATTCGAATATCAATATCATCAATATTAGCGTTAATCACTATAAATCCTAACAAATTAGTTAACTACTCTAATAATAAACATTATAGCAACGATAAAGCAACAAAACGCTTCTCCTTTTTTGGTATTAAAATAAAAAAGGAATTATCGTCATGACCGACAAAATTGAAAAACTGAAAACGATTGAACAACGTCTTTTATGGCTGTCACATTGGATGATTCACAATGCGAACCATATACGACCAAAGGCTGGCGGCATTAAAGTAGGTGGGCACCAAGCATCTTCAGCTTCAATGGTTTCTATTATGACGGCGCTCTATTTTGACGTTTTGAAACCTGAAGATCGTGTTGCTGTTAAGCCACATGCCTCACCTATTTTCCACGCGATCCAATATCTGATGGGAAATCAAACTCAAGAAAAGATGGAAAACTTTCGGGGCTATGGCGGTGTTCAAAGTTATCCATCACGAACCAAAGATATTGATGATGTCGATTTTTCTACAGGCTCGGTAGGTCTTGGTGTTGCAGTGACTTCTTTTGCTTCTATCATACAGGATTATATTCAAGCAAAACCATGGGGTGGAATCCGGAAAATGGGCCGCATGATTGCGCTGGTTGGTGATGCTGAATTGGATGAGGGCAATATATATGAAGCATTGCAAGAGGGCTGGAAGAATGACCTGCGCAATTGTTGGTGGATCATCGATTACAATCGCCAATCTCTAGATGGTATAGTGAAAGAAGGACTTTTCAAACGTATCGAGCAGGTTTTTGACGCTTTTGGCTGGGACGTTGTGCGGGTTAAATATGGTCACTTACAACGTGCTGCCTTTGAGGAAGTTGGAGGCGAGAAATTACGCCAATGGATTGATGATTGTCCAAATCAACTTTACTCAGCCCTGACCTTTATGGGGGGAGCTGTTTGGCGCGAACGCTTGATGGATGCTTTGGGCGACCAAGGAGATGTTACGGCTTTAATCGCTCGTCGCAGCGATGATGAGCTTGCTGCATTGATGGAAAATTTAGGCGGCAATTGCGTACAAACAATGGCTGAGACTTTTGCAGCAGTCGACCACGACCGCCCGGTCTGTTTTCTAGCATACACGATCAAAGGCTGGGGCACGCCAATTGCAGGCCATAAAGACAATCATGGTGGCTTAATGAACAAATCTCAAATGGAGGAATGGCAAAAATATATGCGCATTCCTAAGGGACACGAATGGGATAAATTTGCCACTGTTGCTAATCCAGAAGCCTTTGAAGCACAATTAGCTGAAACACCATTCTTTGCCAAAGGGAGGCGTCGTTATAAAGATGATATCATCGAGGTGCCGGCGATAGAAATAGCGACTGATCGTAATATTTCTACTCAAATGGCTTTCGGAAAGATTCTTGATAATCTCTCTAAAGGTGACAGTTTATTGGCCGAACGTATTGTGACGACATCGCCAGATGTGACGGGCACGACAAACCTTGGCCCATGGGTAAACAGACGCAAGCTTTTCGCTCGTAAGTTTCAAGAAGACACATTCAAAGTGGAAAACATACCATCCACCGCCAAATGGGAGTTTACACCTGAGGGGCAACACATAGAACTTGGGATTGCAGAAATGAATTTATTTCTTTTGTTAGCGGCGGCAGGTCTATCGCATTCAATTTTTGGAAAGAGGTTAATCCCAATTGGAACGCTTTATGATCCATTTGTTTCTCGTGGACTGGATGCACTAAATTACGCTTGCTATCAAGATGCACGGTTTATGATTGTGGGAACCCCTTCTGGTGTTACTTTGGCTCCAGAAGGTGGTGCACACCAATCTATAGCGTCTCCATTGATTGGAATGTCGCAAGACGGTCTTGCCTCATTTGAACCTGCTTTTGTGGACGAGTTGGCTGTCATTATGGAATGGGCATTTGGTTACTTGCAAAAAGATGGAGAGGATGACCCCGATAAGCCCATTTGCGAACGTACTTGGCTTCGCGATGAAACAGGAGGTTCTGTATATTTACGCCTTACTACCAACCCTATTGAACAACCTGCAACACGTGTTGATGATGATTTTCGTCAAGGGGCAATAGACGGCGCTTATTGGTTACGTAAACCAGGGCCAAATTGTGAGGTGGTAATAGCCTACCAAGGTGCAGTTGCACCAGAAGCTATTAAAGCGGCTGGGATAATTGCTAACGGGCGACGTGATATAGGAGTGCTGGCTGTAACCTCTGCAGACCGCTTAAATGCAGGCTGGATGGCGGCGCAAAGAGCACGATCAAATGGCATTGCAAATGCACAATCTCATATCGAAACCCTTATGGCCGATATGCAACGCGAATGCGCCCTTGTGACAGTCATAGATGGACACCCTGCGACCCTATCATGGCTTGGCGGCGTACATGGTCACAAAACCATTTCGCATGGTGTGGAGCATTTTGGGCAAACAGGCACCATCGCAGATCTTTATCGTCACTTTAATATCGATGCACAAGCATTGGTACATTCGGTAAGTGAACTAACGCACGGCAGGCAAATCCGGTCGGTTTTGACAGTCGTTTAATTATCGAGTTTAAATTAGGAGTATTAAAAATGACATCAGCAATATGCATCACTGAATTTGGAGGGGTCGACACCCTAAAATTGCAAGATATCAACGTTGGAGCGCCTGGGAAGGGCGAAGTAAAATTACAACAAGCAGCAAGTGGTTTAAATTTTATCGACGTTTACCACCGTACGGGTGCTTACCCAAATGATCTCCCTTTAATTCCAGGTGTCGAAGGTTCGGGCACTGTAATTGAAGTGGGTGAGAATGTGACAAATGTTAAAATAGGCGACCGTGTTGCTTATGCTGGCCCAATAGGAAGTTACGCAGAACAACGTCTAATTTCAGCAGATAATCTGGTACTCCTTCCTGACGAGATAACCTTTGAGCAAGCCGCAGGAATGATGTTGCAAGGCATGACCGCACAAATGTTATTGCGCCAAGTTTATAAAGTTAAAGCTGGTGATACAATACTGATACACGCAGCAGCTGGTGGCACGGGTTCTATCATGTCGCAATGGGCTAATCATTTAGGTGTCAAAGTTATTGGAACAGTATCAACGCCACAAAAAGCAGAAATTGCAAAAGCCAATGGTTGCCATGAAACCATACTTTATACGCAGACGGATTTTGTTGAGGAAGTAAAAAGTCTAACAGGTGGAAAAGGAGTTGATGTTGTTTACGATTCTGTAGGTGCCACTACTTTTATAAAATCATTAGATTGTATTAAGCCAATGGGAACGATGGTTACATTCGGTCAATCTTCTGGTCCAATTGAACCAATCCTACCAATTACATTAATGCAAAAAGGATCGCTGCATTTAACGCGCCCGTTTTTGTTTCATTATATCGCCACACCTAAGACACTCAATAATTGCGCAAGCGAATTGTTTGAAGTTGTTAAATCTGAAATCGTTAAAACAGCGGTTAATCAAAGCTTTGCATTGCGCGATGCGGCCAACGCACACACTCAGCTAGAAGCACGTGCAACGACTGGCTCCACCATATTAACAATTTAAAATTCTTCTAGATTGGAAAAATAAAAATGAACAAGCATCCAATTTCCTCAAATAAACTTCCTCCTGCCGCAGGTCCATTTGTTCCTGCGGTACAATCAAACGATATAATTTTTACCAGCGGACAAATTGGTCAAGACCCCAAAACGGGCACTCTGGTAGAAGGTGGATTAGAGCCCCAAACAAAGCAAGCATTAGCCAATTTAAAATCAGTGGTAGAGGCCGCTGACAAAGATATGAGCGATATCATTCGCGTATGTATTTATCTGGTCGACATGGCTGACTTTGCACAAATTAATACAATTTATGCCGACTTTATGAACGAGCCTTATCCTGCCCGTACATGCATTGCTGTTGCCGCCTTACCACTTGGTGCAAGATTTGAAATTGATGCAGTAATACAGGCCTAATCTGTATTTACTGACTTAATATTACGTGACCTAACTAGAAGGTAAAGTCCCCTAGTTACTTATGCACGACCTAAAGTAAGTTATTATAGTTACTCACTCGCATTTTAAACAAACACTGTTTATTACTGAGTATAAATTAGGTAACTTTAATAACGAGTATCGTCCGTGAAAATTTTAGACAAAAACAATCCGCTTTCTTTAAACAAGCAATTATGCTTCGCGCTTTATGCAACTTCGCGTGCGTTTACAAAGACATATGGAAAATTATTGCATGATCTTGGAGTAACATACCCACAATATCTTTCGTTACTGGCGCTTTGGGAATCAGATGGCCTTACGGTTCAAGAACTTGCCGCAAAGTTAGAAATTGAAGGGGCGACAGCCACCCCTTTGGTCCAGCGTTTAGAAAAACTTGGTTTAGTCGATCGTAAACGTGACACTAAAGATGAACGCAGAGTTCACATACTTTTGACGATAAAAGGCAAAAGCCTTCGCAAAAAGGCGCTTCTTGTCCCCCCTGCTTTGGGATGCGCAGTTAACATAAGCAATCAAGAAGCAGATGCTATGATTGCACAACTCAACCAACTACGAACCAGCTTAAAATAAATTTCCAATAAAAAACAATATAAATATTGATTGCACTATTGACTAGGGGGCTAGGTAAATGTATTTATATGCATAGTGCACTAGGTAATATTAAACGCGTCAAAATTTTGACATTATTGATAGATCGTCTTGGTAAATTTCACCAAGACAAAAGGAGAATTAAATGTCTATAAAATCTATATTTAAAACGACTGTAACTGCAACTATAACTGGGCTCGCATTTGCATCCATTGGTTTTGGAGCTGCCTTTGCATCTGACTTAAAAGCAAAATCAGTTGTGTTGGTTCATGGTGCATTTGCAGATGCATCTAGCTGGAAACACGTAACAACCATTTTAGAAAAAGCTGGCTTAGACGTTATAGCGGTTCAAAATCCACTTGATACATTGTCCGGCGATGTAGCCTTTACCAACCGCGCTATAGAACGAGCAGAAAAGCCTGTTGTACTTGTTGGTCATTCATGGGGTGGCGTGGTTATTACAGAAGCAGGCATCCACGATAAAGTTAAATCCATCGTTTACGTGGCAGCTTATGCGCCAAATGCAGGCCAAAATCTTTTTGATGCCGCGGCTCTAGATCGCCACCCTGCTCCTGGCATTGCAGCTTTGAAAAAAGACGCCGCTGGATATTTTTATCTTCCAGATGATGCAATGAAAAAATATTTTGCGCCTGATCTACCTGTTGCTGAAGCAACCTTTATGGCAGCCAGCCAAGGCTTGATTAACAGCAAAGCACTTGGTGAACCTGTAACGCACACAGCTTGGTCAGAAAAACCCACTTTCTTCGCTATTTCGGGCAATGACTTTATGACGCCAACAGCACTTCAACATGAATTTGCAAAGAAGATGGGGGCTACTGCACGCGAAATCGATGCAAGCCACTCAATCATGGTTTCACAACCTCAATTTGTTGCAGATCTAATTATTGAAGCTGCGAAATAATCATTACCAACCGAGACTAATCATGAAACACGGAGGATTTATCATGAGAAAATTACTTGTAGGAATACTAGCTGCTACAGCTGTTTGTGTAGGAAGCTTTGCACAAGCCGAAGACGCTCGCACGGGTGTTTATCCATCAGGAAATGTGCCGCTAGCGCCATACACACCTGGTGTAAAATTATCAAACGGTATGATGTTTGTTTCTGGTCAAATTGCTTATGTAAAAGGCGCAATTCCAGCAGAAGCACGCGATGGAAAACATGACGTTGAAGATCAAACTAAAATCGTAATGGAAAAACTAAAGTCAGTTATTGAAGAAGGTGGTTACACAATGAACGATGCTGTTCGTGCAACCGTATTTATGACTGACATTTCTAACTATGGCGCAATTAACGGCGTATATGGCAAGTACTGGAAAAAAGGCGACATGCCTCCTGCTCGTGCGGCTGTAGAAGTTGGTACCCTTCCAGGATCGAAACCAGGTGCACCAGTACTCGTTGAAATTTCTATGATACTCTTCAAATAATCTAGAAATTTTATTGCAAGACCCACACCCAAACTTGCAACAGGTACCTACACATGATCTGCGCCAGTAATTTTACTGGCGCAGATTTTACATTTAAAATTAAACCTCCCAAAAAGGAATACACATGAAAACTTCGAAAAATTACTTGGACGAAGCCAATGCAAAGGTATCTCGGATCGACGCAAAATCTGGCATCGAAAAACATGCTCGAGGTGGCAGTATTTTTGTAGACGTACGCGACAGCGCCGCGATTGCAGAATCTGGAACAATCAAAGGTGCGCTTCTTGTACCACGTGGATTTATCGAATTTGCGGCCGACGATGCAACACCATTTCATAATGCAGAACTTAAAAAAGACGCCGAAATATACCTAGTTTGTGGTAAAGGTGGACAAGCTGCACTGGCGGGTAAAACACTAATAGAGATGGGCTTTACAAACGTCACGAATATTGGTGGCATCAGCGAGTGGATCGATGCTGGAGGACCTATTCAGAAGGCGTAATTCTAAATTAACAAGGGCCATAACCCTTATTGATATTAGACCAGTGCCCCGTCTTGATTACAAAGTGACGGAAAATCAAACTAAACACACTATACTTTAAAACGAATGCAATAATCGTGTGAGTGGATTTTACACCATTTAACAGGAAAACATTTATTGAATAGAATACTCAATGATATTTCTGCTTTGCGATTATGGGCGCAAAGCGATATGGCAACATGGCATATTCCCAATGTTTAGAAACACCTCAAAAAGGCAAGCTAAAATTGGAACTTATCGAATGCCTCTAAGCAATAGAAAAATGGGTCACCGTAAATATACCCAGAGCAATTGTTGCCAAGCCGATGGTTCCTTGTAGCCCGTTATATATCCAAGTCATGCGACGCGCGGCACGAAGAGGAATAACAATTACCAGTGAAAACAATCCCATTCCAGCAATGGAGCCAATACCAAATACAGCGATGTAGATAAGGCCAAGCCAGGGAGAGTCGAGTGTTTGCAGCGTCAATAATATAAGTGCCGCTGAACCTGCCATGCCATGCATCAAGCCAATAAGTAGCGCCCGTATCGGAAAGCCTTGTGAATGCATATGCTTGTGATTGGTGACATTGTGGCGCTGGTCTTTTTCACCCTTGTGCGAATGGGCATGAAAATGTGTGTTAGTATTGCCAACGGGTTTTTTATGTGTGTGTGTGTGGAAATGAACACGCTCGGCTATAACACGCCTCATAACATCCATACCCAGTAAAATCAGCATTACACCTACGGCCAGTTCAATTTTGTTCACCAGCTCTTCGGGTATAATATTGGCGACAAACAGAACCATCGATCCAAACAGAAACAGTGTCAATGTATGACCGACGCCCCAAGCTATTCCCTGTTGTACGCCCTTGCGGATAGAATTCGTCGTTGAAGTGAGAGAGGCGACCGCTGCAATATGATCTGCTTCCACAGCATGGCGCATACCTAATAAAAAACCGAGAAGCAAAATTGAAATCATCAGGAGAACTCCTTACACAAAAGCCTGTGCCACCGCTTTTGCACTTTGGTTGTCCAACCAAGTATACCAATCAGCCATACCTTCACCTGTTTTGGCTGATAATTGAATGATCTCGATATTTGGATTAACTTGTTTTGCGTAAGCAAGGCAGGCTTTCACATCAAAATCAAGATGCGGTAACAAATCGATTTTATTTAACAACATCAAGTCGGATGCCTGAAACATGTGCGGATATTTGAGAGGCTTATCCTCACCTTCCGTAACCGACAAAATCGCAACTTTGGCCATTTCACCAAGATCAAATAATGCAGGGCACACCAAATTACCAACATTCTCAATCATCACAATAGATCCCGCGGTGGGTTTCAATGCTTTCAATCCGACCATAACCATGTCTGCTTCTAGGTGACATCCAGTACCCGTGTTAATTTGTACAGAAGGCGCACCGCTGTCTTTAATGCGCTGGGCATCATTAGCAGTTTGTTGATCGCCTTCGATCACACAAATTGGGGTTTTCCCTTTCAAATCAATTATTGTTCTTTCCAGAATAGTTGTCTTCCCCGACCCCGGTGAACTGACCAGATTAAGTGCCAAAATTTCTCGTCCGCTGAACCATGCTCTATTTCTTATCGCCAAGGCATCGTTCTTTTGCATAATTGCTTGTTCTAACGCGACCGTAGTGCCATGGGCATTAGCATGAGCACTCACAGAGGACAGATCATGTTTATGGTCTTGCTCATGATTATGATTATGAGAATGATCGTGATCGTGGGTATGTATAATTTCATTACCCTCGGCATCTATATGAGTGTGTTCACCAGTCTGAAGATCAATGACTGTGGCTTTGTTACCTTCTGAACATCCGCAAGTTCCACACATTATGCTGCCTCCAATTCCATTTCTTTTATGTTTAATTCTTCACCACTAATGCGTTTAAGATCACGTGATCCACACGTACAAGCAGTCACTATTTGGTGCAATTCAACATTCGCTCCACAGTCCCGACATATCGCCTTTCCTGCAACTTCAACAATTTCTAAAGTAGCGCCCTCAAGCACTGTCCCTTTGCTTACAACATCAAAACAAAACATTAGAGCCTCAGGCATCACGGCCGACAATTTCCCTATCTCTAATTTCACCCGACGAACTTTTTGGGATTTAGCGGCCTCGGCAACAATTGAAACGATGTTTCTGGTAATTCCCATTTCATGCACAATAACACCTCAACATATTCGTGGCAGCTGGTCGCCCACCAGCATATCAACAATACGTCGGCCGCCGAATGAAGTGTGCATGGTCACGCGGCCAGCGTCCCAATCACCAACCGTCCCAATTGCCGCCCCACCCTTACCAAGAGGATGTGATAACAATGTTTTAAGAACCAAATCAGCTTTTTGAGGTGGCGACACGATTACAATTTTTCCCTCATTGGCCAAATAAAGAGGATCAAGTCCGAGAATTTCGCAAAACCCCTTAACTTCTGTGCGTAGCGGTGTTTTGTCTTCTTCAATTTCAATACTAACACCCGACGCCCCAGCAATTTCGTTGAGGACTGTTGCAAGACCGCCACGGGTGGCATCCCGGATAAAGCGAATTTCTGGGCAGGCATCGAGCAAGCAATCAATCAGACCATTCAGAGATGCACAGTCACTCTTGATCGGTGCATCAAGCTTCATGTCACCACGAGCAGCAAGAATAGTTGCACCATGGTCACCCAGCAATCCATTGACCAGAATGACATCTCCCGGTCGCGCTGCCCCAGTATCAAGATTGCAGTTCTTGCGTATTACACCGATACCAGCCGTGTTTATAAATACTTTATCACAGCAACCCCGGTTGACCACTTTTGTATCGCCGGTAACAATTTGAACGCCTGCAATAGCTGCTTCTTTGGCCATGGAAGCCGCAATCTTGCGGAGTAAATCAATCTCAATGCCTTCTTCGATAATCATCGAGCAAGTGAGATACAGCGGTTTTGCGCCACCAACTGCAAGGTCGTTTACGGTACCACATATCGCCAGTTTACCAATATCTCCACCGGGAAAGAACAACGGATCAACCACATAAGAATCTGTCGTAAATGCTAGTTGGTCCCCGTGCGCGCCTAGATCCTTGAGTGAAAAGCGCGCCTGATCTTCAAGCGGGCTTAAATAGGGATTATCAAAAGCAGCAAGAAAGACATCGTCAATCAAATCACGCATGGCCTTACCGCCACCGCCATGAGCAAGGGAAATCTTTTTGACCCCGAGAGTGCCACGTTTACGAGGAGGCTTGTTGGTTACGATTTTCATGTGCTCATTCATACGTTTGCCAACTCCCGCAAACGATCTGGATCACCATATTGATAATATGCTGCACAGGCGCCTTCTGAAGAAACCATCAACGCACCCAGCGGTGTTTCTGGTGTGCAAGCTTTACCAAATACTTTACATGCAAAAGGCTTGATCACCCCCTTGAGCACTTCACCACACTGGCATGATTTTGGATCGGCAATCTTGATGTCGGGAACGGTAAATAAGCGTTCGGCATCAAATTCCTTATACGCTTCACGCATCCGCACACCAGAATGGTCGATCGACCCAAGACCGCGCCACTCAAAAAACTCACGCAATTCAAACACTTCAGCAACGGCTTCCAACGCTTCGTCATTGCCTTCATCAGGGACAATCCGCGCATATTGGTTTTCAATTTCAGCCCGACCTTCAGCAATCTGTTTCAAAACCATCCAAACAGAGTGCAGAATATCAAGCGGTTCAAAGCCTGCGACTACCAAAGGTCGCTTGTAATGATCAGCAATAAAATCATAGGGTCTAATACCAATTACCATGCTGACGTGGCCTGGACCAAGGAATCCATCAATCTGCATATCCGGTGAATCCAGAATGGCTTTCACGGTTGGAATGATGGTGATATGATTGCAGAATAATGAGAAGTTTGTAACCTTATCTCTTTTGGCCTGCAAAATAGTAAATGCGGTGCTAGGCATAGTGGTTTCAAAACCAAGGCCGAAAAACACCACTTTCTTATCGGGGTTGTCTTTCGCCAGTTGCAAAGCATCAAGTGGTGAATAAACCATCCGCACATCAGCACCATCAGCTTTAGCCTGCAGCAGGCTTTTCTTTGAGCCAGGTACGCGCATGGCGTCTCCAAAAGTAGTGAAAATCGTATCGGGCATTTCCGCCAGCGCAACACAATCATCAACCCGGCCCATTGGAAGGACACAGACTGGACAGCCAGGGCCATGGACCAATTCAATTTCTTTTGGAAGCATGCCTTCAAGGCCATAACGGAATATTGAATGCGTATGCCCGCCACAAACTTCCATAATATAAATCGGACGTTTTTTACAAAAGTCGATTTGTTTTACCAGACCATTGATTTCCTTTAACAGTGATCGTGCTTTTTCTGGATCGCGAAATTCATCAACATATTTCATGCCTGTTCTCCTGTTTTGCCCAAGCCACCTCGGTCATCTGCCAATAATGTGTGCACCAAATCCCAAAGGATATGATACGTTGCTACATGGCATTCCTGGATGCGGTGAATACTGTCTGTCTCAACAACAAGGCAGGCATCGAGATTGGCTTTTGCCATTTCACCGCCGTTCATACCTGCCAGTCCGATTGTCGTGAGGCCCATTTCATTAGCTTTATTGAAAGCCCTAATTAGATTTTCCGAATTACCGCTGGTCGACATACCGATCAAACAATCACCCTTGCGACCTTGAGCAATAATCTGGCGCACATAAACATGGTCGTATCCAAGATCATTGCTGACAGCCGTCATCATCGCGACATCTGTTGTAAGATTGATTGCGGTCAACGCTGGTCTCCCTGCGGTAACAGGGTGTAAAAACTCAACCGCCACATGAGCAGCATCACAGCTTGAGCCACCATTTCCCATCGTAAACAAACGGCCATTTTGACGATACATTTGAGCAATAACTTCTGCAGCTTTAACGATTGAAGCCTCGTTCTTTTCAAAATAGCTTTCAAAAACCAAAACATGATCTGCTGCCTTTTGGCGCACAGATTCCTGCAAAGCCTCGTTCATTGCGGCTGCGTCTTGTTTCTTACCGTGAAGAAAAGGGTATAATCCCGCAAGGTGTTCTTTTTTGCTCATCTTATTTTTGACCAGACAATCGCATCGACTCAATTTCTTCTTGCGCTTCGCCCAATTCGCGCAATACCTTCATCGTTAAAGCCGCTTCTTTTTCATCAATACGGCTCATGGCAAAACCCACATGGAGCAATACCCAATCCCCAACGCAGTCATCCAAACTGTGATCTTCATTAACAATGCATGCCAAATTAACTTCGCGTTTAATGCCGCTCACATCGACCATACCCAGCTTGCGGGTAGCATCGGAAATTTCAACAACTTGTCCAGGTATGCCAAGACACATGATATTAACTCCTGTTTTTCATAGCGGTCGCGGCGGCAATGGCCACCTGACCGAGTGCTAAACCGCCATCATTAGCGGGAACGCGTGAGTGGGTGAGAACTTGATATTCTTTGGCAATCAATTGCTCGGTTACCAATTCAAGCAAGGTGCCATTTTGAAAACAGCCGCCAGTTAGTACAATTTGCTTGATCGCAGCATCATTTTCTCCGACTTTTTTGGCGCATTTTTCTGCCATCAAGACAATTGCCTCTGCCAAACCTTTATGAAAACGCGCGGCCATGACAGGCACGGGCGTTTTAAGAATTAAATCGCCAAGTAGAGCCTGCCACATGGCCAATGGCTCAATATAGGGCATCGAAGTTGTCTGTAGATTTGGTGCAGAGAGTGGATATGCAGCATCTTCACCCGTAGAATTCAAAGTATCTTGATCAATTGCCGCTTCCAGCAGCATTGCACCCTGTCCTTCATAGGCTGCTATATGCGTACACAAGCCGACCGCTGCCGCCACTGCATCAAACAATCTGCCGCATGATGAAGCCAAAGGCACATTAATGTCGTTTTTTAGCATCTGATCGATCATCTCGCGCGGTTTATCGCTCAAGATTTTAAACAATTCCAATTCACTAAAATTGATCGCGAACCGGTCCCAACCCATTTCGGCAACTATATGTGCATAGGCATTGCGCCAAGGTTCCTTAATAGCTTGCGCGCCACCAATCATCGCAATTGGTTTGAATGTGCCAACCCGGTTATACTCATGATAATCTGTGATCATGAACTCACCGCCCCAGATCGTACCATCATCGCCAAAGCCTACTCCATCAAGTGCTATTCCAAGAACAGGGTCGCAATCAAGCGCAAGGCCATTCTCTACCATACATGATGCAATATGGGCGTGATGATGTTGGATTTGGACCAACGGCATATTGTTAGCTTGAGACTGTTCACGTGCCAACTTGGTCGACAAATATTCTGGATGCTTGTCGCAGGCCAGAAGCGCTGGCTTATGATCATATATTTGTTCATATAGCTTTAGATTGCTGCAGTAATCGTCATAAGTATCCGGGTCTTCCAAATCACCTTGATGCTGGGACAAAATAGCGGTGCCATTTTTAAAAAGACAAAATGTTGATTTAAGTTCACCGCCATAGGCCAAAACATCAGGGGCCTGAGCAAACCCATCCGGCAGAGAAATTGCACCTGGTGCGTAACCACGAGAGCGACGCATGATACGTGCAGTGCCACCAACAACCCTGACAACAGAATCATCAACACGATTGGATATGTCTCGATCATGAAACAGCGCATAATCAGCGATACCAGACAGTTTTTCTTTGACCGCTTCATTCTGAGTAACTTGTGGCGCGTTAGAAATATTCGCACTGGTCATCACCACTGGGCGCTCCATGCGCCGTAAAATCAAATGATGCATTGGTGTATAAGGCAACATGAAACCTACGGTATTCAGGCCAGGCGCTATTTCATTGGGCAAGCAACAGTCATCAGATTTTTCAAGCAATACAATTGGTGCTTCGGCGCTGTTCAAAAGTTCTTCTTCGATTTTACTAACAATGCAATGGCTTTTGATAATATCAATATCCCGCGCCATCAACGCAAAGGGTTTCGCGTCGCGTTTTTTGCGTTCACGCAACAATTTGAGAGTTTTTTCATTTGTTGCATCACAAGCCAGATGAAAACCACCGATACCCCGAATGGCAACAATTTCTCCTTTTTGCAAAAGGCTGCATACCGCATCAACATCATCAAGCATTGAATGCATGTCAAAGGTAACTATTCCCTCACCCAAATGTTCCAACCAAGCCTTGGGTCCACATTTATAACAAGCAACAGGCTGAGCATGGAAACGGCGGTCTTGCGGATTTTCGTATTCAGCACGACATTCATCACACATTTCAAAAGTTGCCATTGTCGTATTGGCACGATCGTAAGGCACTTTTTCGACAATTGAAAAACGCGGACCGCAATGGGTACAATTGGTAAACGGATAACGATATCGCCGCTCAAATGGACTTAAAGTTTCCTCCTTACATGCCAGACAAATCGCAGCATCGGAAGTTACATTGGTATTGGTTTCACCCGGATTGCTTTCAGAAATTTGAAAATCCTTGAATATAACTGAACCTTTTATCGTGTTAATTTCAATCGAATCAATCTTCGATAAAATTGGAATGTCTGTATCAAGAAGTTTACAAAATGTGTCCACATTCTGGCGTTGTCCATGTACTGTGATTAATACACCGCTGGCGTCATTCTTAACGTCACCAACCAAATCACACTGGCGTGCCAAACGCCAAACATTAGGTCTAAATCCAACGCCTTGTACAGTGCCGCGAACTCGAATTTCCACATTCGTAAATACATCAAGTTTATGAGCTACAGGCTTTTCACGAATGATTTCTGTACTAACCGTCATGTGGCCAATTCCCACAAACTAACTCGATTATTACCAGAATCTGCAATCACCAGCGTCTCACCCAACGAACTAATCCAATAAGGCCAGCACAGGCTGTCGCGTACTGGCATCAACCAACGATTATCACCTTTGGAATACAAATCTGGCTGTGCGCCCACACCTATTGCGGGCGCATCCGCACCCAGACTTTGTACTTTCCAGCCGACCAAACGAGAATTTGCGGTATCTGCTGCGATCAACCAATCTCCAATCGCTGTCATACCATAAGGCATATTGAGAGATTTGGCGTTAGGCAGATAAGCTGCGCGATTTATTTCAAGCGATTGACAGTCTTTCTGTCCAAGAACATAATCGCAAGGTGTGCCCGGCTTATTGGGAAAATTGTTCCACACCATGATACGATTGTTACCAGCATCTGAAACCAACAGTTTTCCATCCACCGAAACAACCGAGTGAGGCCACCGCATACCCAGCGGTCCTGGTTCCTGCCCCGCATTTTCATCACGTGTAACAAGGTCTTCCTGGCCCAGAACCATATCGGCTGGTTCACCATTTTGCGATGGAATTCCCTTCCATAAAAGTACCCGTCTGTTGCCTGTATCCGCAACAATTAAATTACCATCAAGAAGCGCTACTCCGTAACACCAATTAGTTGTATCAGCTCTAACTTCCTCTCCACGATTAACAAGGGCGCCAGAAAAATCCTTTTGCCCAATAACCACATCCGCAGGCTGATTCATTTCAGTAGGAATCGAATTCCAGATCAGAACACGATGGTTCCAAGCATCCGCCACTACCAATATTTTGCCATCGGTTACAACACCAGTTGGCACATTGAGAGTAGATGCATTTGGTTCACCTTTGGCATTGCGTCCCTCACGATCAAATCCAGGTTGACCAATAATAAAATCACAAGGAGCATTGTCATGGTCTGGTTTTTTGTTCCAAATCATTAATCTATGGTGACCTGTATCGCAAACAATGAGCGGACCTTCTGGCCCAGCCAGTACCGCACCACGTGGTCCAAACATGGATGTTCTTGAGGGTACAATAGGTTCTGCCAGAGGTATTTCCGCATTTTCTCCGCCCAAAATAAGACCTGGGCCATCTGCGTGCAGCAGTGGTTCTATATCAAAATTTGACGCACCTTCTGGTGTTGGAAAATTACGGTTGAATGCCAAAGATACCTTCATACTGCCAATCTCACTTGTACATTACCATTAATAACGCGAACAGCATGGGGTAATAATTGCACTTCGGGTGCTGTCAGACATTCGCCCGATTGCAGATCGTACTGAAAACCGTGATGAGGGCAAGTTAAAATACCGTCTACGACATCCCCTTCATCGAGGGGTAAATTGAGGTGCGCACAGGCATTTTGAAAACAGGCCACTACGTCACCATTTTTACTTAAGATAACATCTTCGCCAGTTATTTTAAATTTCAAAACGCCGCCTTCGGGAACATCAACCAATTTGCCTGCATCAACCCAACCGCCTTTTTGATTGACTGCAAATGGAGAAACAAATTGCACCCCTCCATTTGCGTCAGTCGGTGCGGCCAAGCCTCGAATTTGTTCAATTTTCGTAATTTCTGGACAGTGAGTCTCGATTGCTTTTTTAACGCCAGCATTGAATGTCAGCATTGAAGCTGGGCAACCATCACATGCACCAACAAAACGTACATCAACCTGATTGGGCGGCTTAACTGCGACGAGTTCCACGTTACCACCGTGAGAAGCAAGCATCGGCCGAACCGAATCAAGCGCTTCTTCAACACGTTCATGCAAAGATGCTTTGATGAGTTCGAAATGGCGCAAAACTGCGTAAACCACTTCATCGTTAAGTGCATTTCTAAGTGTTTTAAGTGCAGCTGGTTCTGCTTTTACAACCCCAATCAAGCGCCGAAAAGCCTCACGATGCAAATCTTCCACAGACTGACGATAGGCCTGAACACTACCTTTTTGACTTTCGTCCCAACTGTCAAAGATTACGTCGAATTTTAAGATTTCCTCTAACAGTTCATCAAGCGACAGTTCCGGTGTGGTTATTAATTGTGGTTCACCCATAATCTTTGCCTACTCACGCGTATTTGAGGTCTTTAAATAAGAATGGTTGTGCAGCACCACCGATTGCACCACCAATTATGGCAGACACCCAAAGCGGCAAACCCGCAAAGTGCATCGCTACAATGATAGCTGCGGTTATAATAATTCCGATGATTGCCATACGAATGACCGAACCTATGTTCTTGAACAGTCGACCCTGAAAAAACAGGGTTATTGAATTGAGAGCCATATCTAACATGTTAAATATCCTTCCTGATTAAACAAAGAAAACGATTGATAATCCAAGTATCACACCTGCGACACCCGCCACTGGACCATAAAAAGCGCCCATCATACCGGCCAAATCATAGCCAAGATCTTTACCTCCGACGAGCATACCGCCAATGGCTCCGCCAATGAACGAAGCACCTATGCCTGCGGCAAGTGCTATAAGAAGTGTCGATGTCATCATTTTAATATTCCAATTCGGTTAGAATTATTGATAATTTCCCGCCTCAAGCGGTTACAAATTTTCCGTTATTTTTAGATTTAATCTCTGAACTTTGCTGTTTAAGTTCAGCCAGTACGCCAGCAACAATTTCAGCATTTTCCATACCGTTATGGGCTTTAAAAATACTGTGCGCCTCTTCATAGAGCCCAATCGCCTTGTCCAAGTTTTTCAGATTGCCACTTTCTGGGTTTTCAATGTCATCGAGCATATTCAAAAGGCAATTGGCCTTATTCGAAATTGTGTTGGCATATTCAAAAGGAGTGGTTTCCAAAGTACGAACTTTCAACGCTTCATCATAAGCTTCCAGCGCGCGCAAATTGTTTTCTACCCCATGACTTGATGAGCAGTATTGCAGGGCATTGCCTAGATTATTTTGCAGCATCGCATATTCTGTTGGATAATCGATCAAAGTAACAACGCTCAAACCCTCCTCAAAGGATTGAACTGCCAAAGCTTCTCGCATTTTTGCCCGCTGATCTGTAAACGGCATGGAAAGAAATGCGGTTGCAAGATTGTTTTGAAGAATAGCGAACTCTTTAGGAAATTTCTTTTTATTAAAGGTTCGCAAAGAACGTTGATAGGCAGAAATAGCATCTGTTATTATGGCCTTGTGCATGCCGCATAGGGTTTGGATAACCAGCCCCAAATTCATTTCTGCTTCAGCTGTTTCCTCAGGCGTGCCATGATCTTTAAAAATAGCGCGAGCAGTATCATAACATTCACGAGCTCTTTCCAGATACTCGCTGGATTCACCAGGAATGGCCTGCAATGCAGTTGCCATTCGTGCTTCAATTCTGGCATGTAACAAAAATTGCTCTGCCGGGCATTGAGCAAGCGACTTTTCATATAATTCGATCGCACTTAAAATCTGCCCAGTATTCTTTGGTTTTGCCTGGATACCCATAGCAATTTCCATCAGCATCTCAGCTTTTTCAGCTGGGGTTGCGTCTTCACTCTCAACTGCAGTAATAGCAGCGCGGACTTCACCGTCTATACGATTTACCAAGCGCTCATCCTCCCGATTGCGCGAATTTCTTCTTGAATTGAGACTAACAAGGAAAGTTAATTTATGTCAAGTAGTTTATCTATGTGCAAACTAAGTTTACATAGAGAAGAATCCAGTTGCCTTTAGTGCGGACATGTCTTGATCCCAGAAAACATCGACAGTCACCTTATCAAAACTGTCCTTGCCACGATCACGAAAAAAATCCATAGCATTGATAATACGACTGCCTTCAGAGTCCTTTAACTTCAACAAATACCCGCCTCCTGAGGTATTTCGCACGGGCATTATATAAAGGTGGGTGTCTCGCTCCAACAGCACAACAGCATCAAGGCCAGCGAAATATTTTTGATAAATTTCTGCTGAAAGGTAAATACTGCCCCGGTGCAAAGCAATCGAAGTGCAATCTTTTGGATCACTAATCACCATCATGTCACATGCCGTAAAATTCGTTTGGTAATTTTTTCAACAACAATTATGGCAGCAGCAAGTGCTTCGGGTGAAAGCTCCAAACCCAGATCAATTGATTTGGCCTCAATCAAGAAAACCTGAACATCTGAGGGGAATTCATCCTTAAAGATTTGCCGCCCAGCATAAAGTGCGTGGTCCCATCTAAACCCATGCAAATTATAACTGTCTGGTGGATTTCCTTCCAACTCACGACCAGGAACTTCAAATACTGCACCAGGCTCAGCGCCTGTGGTACTAGCGTCAATGATAATCAACGATTTTGCCCCGCGCGCCTTGAACATCACACCCATGCCATCGGTGCCAGCGTCAAAAATTTGGATATTCTCCAGCTTTTCGTTTTGAAATTTCTCAAGCAACATCCGTGCAACAACTACACCAACTCCATCGTCACTACGGTTCAGGTTACCGCAACCAATTACAGTCAACATTTAATATTATATCCGCCATAAATTACAGGACCATTCTTCCTCTACCGGCAAATCTAATTCTGGTAATTCACAGTAGCGCCGGTGAACGAGATAATACATACAGGTTTCGCAGGCTTGCTCAATATCGCCATGTTCGACAGGGACCAAAGTAAAGCCGCCAATAACCAAACGCTGCGTAAGACTACCATCACTTACCTTAAGATCACCAATAATTTTTAAGACCGTTTCCTGGTCATCGGCTCGTGGGAATACCTGCGTTTCCAAACCATCTTTAAGAAGTTTTTCAGCCTGAGTACGAATTGCATCATCATCATCATCGCTTACCATTGTGAAGCCCTTACCTTGAAAAGGTTATATTTTCCACAAACGACACCACCAGTTAGCATCTACAGGAACCGCCAATTCTGGAAGATCACACCATTTTCGATGAACTAGAAAATAGATGCATTCCTGACAGCGCATTTCGTCTGGCCCATAAGGCTTATCGGTAAAGCCACCAATGACCAACCTTCCTTTGAGATCGTCTGGTTCAAGCGCCCTTAGTTCATCAAGAACCCGAGCAAAATCAACCGCCGTTTCAGGAAAAGGTTCTGTTTGCGTTTCCAACCCCCCTTCAAGCATCTCTGCGATCTCTTTTAAAACCGCCTCTGAATCTTTGCCTTGAATAGCACTCATATAAGTAACCTTTGATTGTGACGCGATTGGATGCAGTGAAAGTTGCCCACTGCATCCGATCAATTAAGTAATTAAAACTATTATTCTTGATGGAACAATAGCAAAAATTACGCTGTTCGGAAGCGTGCCAATTCCTTACCAGTTTTTGCATCATGGGCATGCACTGTACAAACCAGACAAGAATCGTATGAACGACAAACATGACCTACTTCAACCGGATCGCTTGAATCAGCGATAGGTGTGCCAATCAAAGCTTCTTCAATTGGGCCACGTACATCATCATCGGTACGTGGACCAACATTCCAAGTTGTTGGCGCGATGATCTGATAGTTTTTGATCTTACCACCTTCAACTTCAATCCAATGGCAAAGTGCACCACGGATTGCTTCTGTTGCCCCCCAACCTTGGCCATCTTGTTCTGTCGGTTTGTTGTACCATTCTTCATTCAAACGGAACTCTCGCAAAATACGCTCCATCTCACGATAAATCTTCACACCTTCATGCATTCGGGCAAAGTGACGAAGCATAACGCTAGCGCCGCCCATTTTCTTATACATATCAAGAACAAGCGGATCAGTGTACTGCCAATCTTCACCATGGCTGCCCCCTGCTACCAATTGACGGGCAATAGCTCCCGCTTCAAGGCGACCAACTTCATCATGATGCACCGCTGTAGACCAAGAATATTTACCTTCATGATCCATAGTATTCTTTTGGGTGGGTACGGTAGTACGATCGAATGGATGCTGGCCTGATGGCTCATCATACCATGCATGTTTGATGTCTTCACGTGTATGGGTGTGATGCATTAGTTCATGTGTATCTGCAACACCATCATAGACGCCAGATTTCATAATCATTGAAGCATTACGGTTTTCGATTGTCGGCTTGTTGTATTTATCTTCGTGCGGCAAGTAACCCCATGAAATAAATTTACCCACACCTTTACCGTATTTATCAAGACCAATGTCTTTACCCATCCGCCAGAACATTCCCAAGTCAGAATTTGCATGCTCAGGCTTTTCATCCATCCAGGCCATGAAGTCATCAAGAGATTTGATCTCTTCGTAGCGTTCCAATGAACAACCAAGCCACATAGATTCAAGCCAATTCTGCTTGAAATTCTCAAGAATGGACCATGCTCGCGTTACATCAGTAAGCGTTGGTGCGCACATAACACCACCTGGCACCATGTAACTGGAGTGTGGCCACTGACCACCAAGAAGCGCGTAAATTTCAACAGGTCGGCCAGATATAGTAACACCAACTTCATAATTTGTGCCCGTAAATGGAGCCCAGCGTTTTACGGCTTCTTCATAAAATTTACTTTTCTTGTAATTTTTATTGACCATATCGATCATAAACAGACCATAATGGTGACGCGGCAAACTTTGCAAACTTTCTGCCAATTGCCCCATGTTACGAGCTAAAATCGCATTACGAGGAACCTCAGTTCCCCATGCTGTATCGAGCGCCCAAGCAGCACACGTCAAGTGAGACGCACCACAAATACCACAAGCACGCGGGGTAACAACAAGACCAGCTTGCGGGTCTTTATCTTTCAATATTATTTCAAATCCACGAAACAGTTCTGCACTGGTCCACGCATTAACAACAACGCCGTCTTGAATATCAACACGGACATCAAGATCCCCCTCAACCCGACCAACTGGTGAAATATCAAGAGTTTGTATAGCAGCCTTAGCCATTTTCTTTTTCCTTCCTGGAAAATTTATAATTGTCGTTATTAAACGACGAACATGTCTTCTTCAGCCCATTGAGGAGAAGCCGCTTTGGCTGCGCCCGTAAGTTTGATGTAGCCTTTTTTATCCACACCAGTCGGTAGATCTTTTGGAACCCCCATAACCGTTTGGGTTTTGAATAATGTACCTGGCTCCAAATCAAAGAATGGAAATTCAGGCTCTGTACAGCCAAGACATGGCATACCAGCACGGGTTTTAGAGGATTGACGATTCCACAAAATTCTGTTGCACGGACTGTGTGTCATAGGACCGCGACAACCCAAATCATAAAATAGGCAACCTTTGCGTTGGCCAAATTCAGTGGCAGAAACTTTATACGCAAAATGCATGTTTCTGGTGCAACCCGTTTGGGTAAAACTTGAGAAGAATGTTTTAGGTCGTTGAAATTCATCCAGTGTCAAATCGCCAGCACGTCCAGTAGCTACAGCAACCAGAATTTGAGTAACCCAATCAGGATGCGCTGGGCAACCTGGAATATTGATTACCGGCAAGCCAGATTTGGATGTAAAATCTGTTCCAAGGAAACCACCATGGGCACGTTTCAAAAATTGTAGACCTTCAGATTCAGAAGGGTTTGGTACCATAGCGGGGATGCCGCCATATGTAGCACAATCGCCCAAACCAACCACAAACTGAGCCACATCTGAAAGAGCTTGAACCCATTCTTTCATCGGCTTGCCTGCAAACCGATTCCATTCACCTGTACCATCAGGCGCATTTACAACTGTGCCCTCAAAAACAAAAATATCAAGTGGCGTCTCGCCCGAAATGCACGATTCAAGCATCGCTTGTAGATTATCGCCCATTTCCATACCAAGTGACGGGTGCCATAAAATATTGATGCCAAAATCAGTCACCAAATCCACAGCACTGGGTTCTTCAGCATTTAGAAATGACATTGTATTGCCCGAACACGCGCCGCCTTGAAGCCATAATAAATTGGCCATATATTCCTCCTATATTATCTTTGCACCCTGGCCATATCCAGCGCGCTAATAACAATGAAGCAATTTTAATGCCATTTAAGAATTATAAATTAAAACGAATAAAATCAATTAGTTAGGTATTATAAATTTTCTAAATCATAAAAAAAAAACAGAGTGCAAACTAACTTTAATTAGCATTGGCAAAGATAGTTTACAGTAAATTAACCATCATTATCCTTGACGATTTTTACATTTGGGACATTCAACTTCTAACAAGTATCCAAACCAGATGCCTTTGCATTTCGAACACCAATGCCCTGATTGCTGCTCTTTGACCGCACCAAATGCTTTGGCCATTTTCCCCATGCCTAACTCTTTATAACCATCTACAGTGTGTCTTGGCGAAACTCTTGTTTGAGGGAAAGAAATAATTTTTGACGGTACTTCCTCATTATGATCGGTCATAGTAATCCTCAGTTGGAATGTTGAAGGTCGTAGCGTTTGATCTTATTTGCCAAACCAACGCGTGACAATCCCAATTCTCTGGCAACTTTACTCTGATTCCAACGCAGCCTACTTAACGCTTCCCAAACAAGCGACTTTTCAAGTGTCTCTACTTTTTCTTTTAGTGTTTCGCCATCAATAGGCATATGCCTGAACTCTTTATTGCCCATACTGTTGGGATCAATACTGGCTAACTCTTTTGATAAATGGCGGGTCGTTAAATATTCGCCATCTTTAGCAAGCGCAACCATGCGTCTGATTTCATTTTCCAATTCACGTACATTGCCAGGGAATTTATGACACCGGAGCTTGTCCAGTACATTGTTGGAAATTCCAAGTAATTTCACATTCATCGACTCGCAATATTTACGGGTGAAAAATTCTGCCAACACTGCAATATCATCTCTACGCTCGCGCAATGGCGGAACAACCAGTTCAAAACCTTTGAGGCGAAAATACAAATCCTGTCGAAACTCACCTTTTTCCACCATTTCGTCTAACCGACGGTTAGAGGCGCATATAATGCGTACATTACAAATCATTGTATGATCTGAGCCCAAAGGCTTGACCTCACCTTCCTGAACAAAACGCAACAGGCTAACCTGAAAAGAAGAGGAAACTTCCGAAATTTCATCAAGGAAAACTGTGCCGCCATCTGCAGCCCTGAACAAGCCAAGACGATCACTGATAGCCCCGGTAAAAGCGCCGCGCTTGTGGCCAAACAATTCAGAATGCAGCAAGTCATCTGACATGCCCCCGCAATTTTGAACCAATAACGGACTATCTGTGCGTTTGGAATTAAAATGAATTGCGTGCGCCAGTAATTCTTTCCCCGTCCCTGTTTCACCCTGAATCAGAATTGGCAAATCTGTGACAGCGGCTTGTTTTGCTAAAGAACACAACTCCGCCATCGGTTCGGAAATATAAACGAGTTTTTCAAAATTACTGCTTTGCGCCACAATTTGGTTGTCAAACTTGGTAGCAAATATTGGAGAATCATCGCTCAATTTCAGCTCTCTTGAAATCAACCTGTGACGACGCGCCAATTCTGCAGCTTCCAAAGCACGTTTGACGACAAGTCCGATTTGCTCATCATCTATCGGTTTTCGAATAAACTGATAGATGGCAGCAAGCTCTGCGGCTTCATGGTTTTTTTGATTATCACAATCGGGTTCTTTAACTAAAATACGCATTGCATTGGGTAGCGAAACTCTGCAATGTTGCAGAATACTCAGCGCATCTTCACCCTCAAGAGTTGCTTCGCTTATCACTAAGTCAATATTTGCTTCTTCAGTTAAAGCCAAAGCTTTTTTTACAGACTGCGCCGTCAGGACGCGATAACCAAGAACCTCAGCCAGCAATACACGAACACCTGCCCATTCTTCAGCATTGGCAACCGCCAACAAAACTGTACTCACACCCAACATTAACACCAAACCTTATTATCACATTGCATACTTTCTTATCATGACAATGACGGTGACGCAAACCAAATTTGTTTCGCCTAATAATTGTCAATTTTGTTTTCAACGTTTCATAATATCTTCATTGCTAATTATTTTTATCGTTGTTTCATTTTAGAAAGAAAGGACAGCACTATTTGCACCTATTTTTCAAAATACCTCTGCACATTCGACTGATACCATTAAAATTTGCAAAAACTTCACAATGAGTTTTTTCTTCAATAATCCAACGGCTATCCTTGCAACTGGCAAGCACTGCGACGGGGTGCGGGGAATGCTTAGTGAGTATCTAGCAAAGCAACAGCATACATCACACATAATTAATTGGACATTGAAGCGGGGAAATCACCCAGCTCTCAAAAAAGGTAAATAGGATTTTGAAGTTAATTGTGACTTTAGCTTAACAAACAAACGGCTCCCCTATTATTTAATATCTGGCTCGTCCTCAAAGCAGCACTAAAAGATTTAAATTTTATTCAGCTAAAAATTCGAATAAAAGAGCCACAGCTTCTGTGCCAGGGTCGGTATAACCTTCTAACTGTGCAGCGCTGATTTAAGATGCGCGCGCGCCGCCTTTTGCTTTCAAAAGTGTGGCTGTATGATCAGCACCAGCACGACCAACTTTGGCAGCCTTTGCCATACCGTGATCCAGAGCTTAAAGAGCTGGATGAAGTACATCCACCATTGTTCTATCACCCAATTGAGCGCCGCCAATTAAAATATCTTCGCCAAGGTTACCCGTTAGCCAATTGTCGCTTTTACCGATTAGGGCATCACCCACTAATGTGTCGTTACCAATATTGCCTATTGCACTGGTAACGCCATTCACACCTTTGGTAGAAACATCTACGCTTTCGCCATTTATATCAGACACAGCATAGACTGAAACACTGCCATCTTCTGCGGTAATTATAGAACCATCGTTAGTATAAAGCAGTCCATTTGGATTGACTATAAAGCTAACCGAGGCAATGGCAGCGCTCGTGCCATCTGCGCGCGTGTAGGTAGAATTTGAGCGCACTTCGTTACCGCCAACAAAAGCTCCATCTTGCGTATTTGAAAGCGTAATAGAACTGATGCCCGCATCGCTTAGGCTGGTTAATTCGCCAGCATCGGTTTTGCCATCACTGTTCGCATCTTGCCACACACGCAGTGTGCTGAAATGTGTGTCGGAAGCATTGAATATTCCGTCGTTATTACTGTCTAAAGTCGCCAGTGCTTCAAAGCCATTTGCATAAATAGCGCCTGTGCCATAAATGAGTGCTCCGCCAATTCCAGCAATTTGCGTAATAACATCATTTCCAGTTCCATTTTTAACAGCATCAGCTACGTCCACAACACCCGTTAGAATGGTTAGTGAGCCGCCCATTACTCTACCAATATATTTAACTCCTGACCCGTGATCTACGAGTACAGTTGTTCCATTTCTTATTCCTGTAACAGCGATGGATGCAATTTCGCTTAGTCCGTATTTTGGAACGCCCAAAGGTCCAATGGAAACCGTTTTTTGTTCATTTGCCATACCCATAGTTCCCTATTTTTTATTACGATTGCTTTGAATCGAAAGTTTGTAGATAAAAATAACCACCATAGATAAAAACCCATATGAAAACATGGTGGAAAGAAGTGACATAAATACAAAAAAATATCCGACAAATATAATTTTCATTCCCATATAAGGATTATCTAGAAGGCCCACACCATGAAAGAAGAATAGATAATTTACTCCGCATGCTACTGCAAAGAAGAGTAATAATGTTTTGATAGAATCTAATTCTACCTCATTGAATGTTTTATCAATCTTGTACCCTTGAAACATAAATTTAGTGAATAATACTGTGTTGACTATTGATATAATTGGCGCGGCAAGAAAGCATAATAAATATTGATAGCCTAGCCCTTGCCCCAACACTTCCAAACTATTGTATCTAGTTTTAAAAAAATCATAATTATCGATCATGTAGTCTCTTAGCTTATTCAACACTCCGAACTCTCCTCCATAATTAGCCAGAATTATAACGGCTATGCCGACTAGAAGAGGATACATAACTAGACAACCGGAATAATTAATGAACCGCTTCTTTATATATGGCGTCTCATCTGGCGAATAGATTGATGGGTATTTACTTTCATCGAGCCTATCCATTATCGCTCTCCATGCCTAATTATTGTGCTTTCCATATATAATTTATGAAATTTCTTAAACCACATAGCCGCCCCCAATACATTTGGCGCCAGAGCGACGCAGCAGCTTATCAGTAGATTTTAGGTTTGTGCCTGTGGTGTCTGTGCTGGATAATAATTATCATTAGCACCCGCATTTTGAGACAGATTCATGGCGGTGAGCTTGGACGCAATTGTAGCTTCGGCAATTTTTGATCCAGTGAATGGAACGATGTTATTTGCATCAACAATCATATTACCAATTTGGCGCCATTTGC
>NVRK02000050.1 GCA_002400845.2 Hyphomicrobiales bacterium | reverse complement strand
TGTGAAAATTGGTGGAAATTGGTCGTTTAGAACCGCTGATGATTTGGGCTTTATACTTCAAAAAGAAACAATTGACGTTAAAAAATTAAGCCGTGCTGCCTTAGAAGTATTGGCAACAATTGCTTATCATCAACCTGTAACAAGAGCTGAAATTGAAGAAATTAGAGGTGTTGCTACTTCTAAAGGGACGTTGGATGTGTTGATGGAAACGGTTTGGGTGAAAATGCGTGGACGTCGCAAAACACCCGGTCGTCCTGTAACATATGGTACAACCGATCATTTTTTAGCGCATTTTGGACTTGAAGAATTACGCGACTTACCAGGTTTGGAAGAGCTAAAAGGTTCTGGAATGTTGCAATCGCAATTGCCAGCAAACTTTAAAGTTCCCCAGCCTTACGATTCAGAAGAATTGACTGAAGATGAGGAGCCTTTCACAATCGATGATGTCGAGGAATTAGGCCTATTGTCACCCTTAGGTGGTGAGGAAGAATAATTTTTTCTCACCATCAAATGGTCAAAAATTAGTCTCAAAACTCTACTGATAATTGATTTAGCAAATGCAGAGAGTGACATATGAATTTGTTTCAAGAACGCAGAATTATAAAATACAAATCTATTTCTTTAAATGCTTGCTGTACATTTATTGTTCTGTTCGTGGTGTTTACATTTTTGTCCTTCACTTTTAATTTTAGTGGTAGCCAAGCCGCTGAAAAAAATACAAGTAAAATTACCATTGAAGGTTATGAATCTGAATTGATTTATATTAAAACCGCTCAAGGCCGTTTTAAATTTACTGCCGAAATTGCAGACACCCCAAAAAAAACGCAAAGCGGATTAATGTTCCGCGAATCAATGCCATTTAATCACGGCATGTTGTTTGACTTTCACGAAGAAAAAGAAGTGTTCATGTGGATGAAGAATACACCGCTATCGCTAGATATGGTGTTTTTATCGCCAATGGGCAGGGTGGTTAACATTGAAAATAATACAACACCGTTTTCTCAAAATATAATAACCTCAAAAGTATTGGCTTCGAGTGTATTTGAAATTAATGCAGGCACAAGTAAATTAATTGGCCTGAAAATTGGAGATTTGCTCGAACATCACAGTTTTGACCAAGGAAATGATGGGTATTTAAAAGAAAAAGCAAACTAATTGAATTTTATGCAAATTGACGCTTGAAGGTGATGAAAACATTGTATAGAGAAACCCTCGTTCAACTTAATAAGTTGATTGGTGAAACGGAGTGTAGCGCAGCCTGGTAGCGCATCTGGTTTGGGACCAGAGGGTCGGGAGTTCGAATCTCTCCACTCCGACCATCACCAATTCTCGGGCGACAATAAACCATATTTCATTTCTTTACTTTTATGGCTATTATGGTTTTTTGATTGGCACATCTTAAAACGCTAATTTTAATATGCAAAAGGATGGCACTATGTCCGCAAGAATTTATTCCCCAGCAAAAACAGCAATGCAATCTGGCCAAAACAAAACTGGTTTTTGGATTTTAGAATTTGAATCAGACAGCGCTAAAAAGATTGAGCCATTAATGGGCTACACATCTTCATCTGATATGAATTCACAAATTCGTATGAAATTTGATAGCCAAGAAGCCGCTGTTTCCTACGCACAAAGAAGCGGCATTGCTTACAGCGTGTTGCAGCCAAAAGAACGCAAACGTCGTCCTATGACCTACGCAGAGAACTTCAGCTTCAAACGTTCGCTGCCTTGGACACATTAATTAAAATAATATTACGAATTGACTGGCCAAAAGTAACTTTGTGCTTTGGCTAACGATTACTACATCGTAAAAGTAGATAGAGAATCAAATGATTCGGTCCCTTAGCTCAGCTGGATAGAGCATTCCCCTTCTAAGGGAACGGTCTCAGGTTCGAATCCTGAAGGGATCACCATTCTCACATTTTAATCCTATGATTTGATTGTATAGATCGGTTCAATCTCTAACCAGATAGAAGGTTAGGGGCCATCGAGTTGTCATACATATCTGTCACCAATAGAGTTGGTGTCGCCAATTGCTTCAAGGGGGACATTTCTCTTTTTTAAAAGCGAATAGTGAAATTCAAGACGATATGATCCCGTATTGCTTGTTGATTTGTAGGCTATTAAAAAGATGAATAGGGTGAAGTGTAATAATTATACTATTTTAAAAAGTTAGCGGCCTCCATTCTCATGCAGACATATAAAAGCCCGTTGCTTTTAATCGCAACGGGCTTTATTCCACAGCACAACGAAAGCATTATGATAGGATCTTAAGTCAACAATCTTGTGCTGCAAAATATACCTGAAACAATTATTATTTTAGACTTACGTGGGATATGTCTGTTTCTAGGTATATTCATCCATTGGATATTTCACTTACACAAATTTAATATTTGCCGCTGCATTTGTGTAGACTAAGCAGCGACAAATATTATTGGGTAGGTTTTCGCAATGTATTTTAGAAAATCGTTGGGCAGGACATCGATCAGTCCGGGGGGGCTTAACGAAGAAGAATACGGTTTAACTTATTCTTTTGCTACACGAACAATCCATACAAATCGTTGAAGATACAACGGTAATTCTAAAATCAATTGCGCCCAATACAATCTAAAGTAGTGTGATTCTATTAATTCAATCAATAGATTAATAGTTACCTGTTAGAAATAATCGGGGGGGGGAGCCTTTAATCAAAAAGACCTCAGCCATATAGGTAGTGGGCCAAGTCCATCAGTATTTTAAAATTGTCAAAAGTAACTATTTTAAACCCAATAAGGAATTATTTTGCATATGCCGAAATGTCTTCTTTAAGCATTCGTTTCCCATTTAAGGGTGCCAAACGCAGTTTTCAAAACGCTACCATTGCCACATCCAATAACAAGTTTGAAAGAGGCATTCGTTTAGGTGAAATTCACCTTGATCCTACAGAGCAAAAAAATGCGCTTTAAATGTAAGATATGAAATTGTGTAGAGCTTATTTACATATATTTTTTAAAAACATGAATGCTATTAGTTAGAAACAGCGTGTTAAATTTCACCTATTATTGGCCTCTTTTTTTTAACTTTTTATTCAACCGTGTGCAGTAAATTATAATTACTGCTACTAATGGTTGTGCATAAATTGTTGATGGCAGTAATTTTGGGTGCTCACCCATCCTATAAGGAGGTTGTCTTAAGACAAGTAACGCTCGCATAGCGTTTTCACCTATCCGTCCTCAACGTCTGGTGTCTCCTTATAGGATAGCTATTATTCTTAAATACTATCTCAATGCGTTGCCAATAGTATTTTATTTTATTGATTCGTATCCCTTCTAAAGGGATCTCAATTTTATCATTTACCGAATGTCATTTTAATAAGTCCTTAGAACTTTAGAAACAGAAAATCGCATTACCTAACGTAGGTTTTTGAGTGGTTTTTGAGTGGTTTTTGAGTGGGAATTGATCTGCATTATGAACATTTACAATTTAGGAGATGGAAATTAACAATATTACCAGTTTTGCGTTGATATTCGCCTGATAAAACTTTGTTACTGTTGGAAATCTTATTTGAATGAGGTAATGTATTTTAATCAGGAGAAAGCTTGAAAAGCGGCGCTTAATTTATGGTGTAGCTAAGTTTCGTATTTTCTAAATAAATCCTTGAGGGCGCGGCTTAAAGTAACCGACATGAATATCATCGTGTTTTATACTTTTAAGTAATTGAGTTAGGCATTTTGGGGATTGATTACATGAAATTGAAATTGTTATCTGGGGCAATCGGCATTATAACTATGCTTGTGGCACCATCTTCTTTTGCCGCTACTCTTGACGATGTTGAAGCCAAAGGTTTTGTACGCTGTGGCGTCAATAAGGGTCTTGAAGGTTTTTCATTCCAAGATGCAAAAGGGGCTTGGTCTGGAATTGATGTCGATTTATGCCGAGGAATTGCAGCCGCTATTTTTGGAGATGCTGGAAAAGTAAAATATACACCTTTATCTGCAAAAAAACGATTTAACGCGCTTTTATCTGGTGAGATAGATGTGTTGGTTCGCAACACGACTTGGACCATGGGTCGCGATACAAAAATGGGCCTAAATTTTGCTGGCATTAATTATTATGACGGGCAGGGGTTTATGGTCCGCAAGAACATGGACATTAAGTCAGCGCTCGAACTGTCTAGTATTTCTGTTTGTTCAACCTCTGGAACAACTTCCCAACTTAACGCTGTAGATTATTTCAAAAACAATAAAGTGGAATATGAAATTATTTCATTTGAAAAAGCGGTTGAGGCAGTTGCTGCATATGACAGCGGAAGATGCCAAGTTTATACTGCTGACCATTCTGGCCTGAATGCAAAACGCTTAGAGCTTACAACGCCAAGCGATCATATAGTGTTGCCAGAAATAATTTCTAAAGAGCCATTAGGCCCAGCCGTACGCCAAGGCGATGACCAGTGGTTTAATATTGTGAAGTGGACACATTTTGCGATGCTTAATGCCGAAGAATTAGGCGTATCTAAAGACAATGTTGAAAGTCTTATTTCTACAGAAAACCCAGCAATAAAACGCTTGCTTGGCGTTGATGAAAAATTTGGTGTCGCGCTTGGATTGAAAAATGATTGGGCGCTTAACATTGTTAAACTCGTTGGAAACTATGCAGATATTTTCAACGCTAATATTGGACCAGACACGCGTCTTGGTATTGCGCGTGGCAAAAATGCACTTTGGTCGGATGGTGGATTGCAATACGCACCACCTATTAGATAATACGAGAACCTGCATTTTTAATCAGTATAATATACGTGATATTAATCGATCAACCAAGTTTTGGTGGTTCCCATTTATAAATCCAATGTTGTCTTGAAAGTAGTTTTTCGGGCTTGGTGTTTGATATAATAAAATCACGAACAATGTTGAATGGAAACCCCATATGGTACAATTCACCATTGGTATTGGATAGTTTTGTGATCTTTTTTATGCGCGGACGACGAATTTTTTCATAAGCTTTAATCGCGCTTTTTGTATTTTTGTTTGTATTGAGTTGATCGGCTAACACAATAGCATCTTCAATGGCCATAGCAGCGCCTTGTGCCGCAAACGGCACCATTCCATGTGCTGCATCGCCAATTGCAATTACGTTCCCCTTGCCCCATTTTTTGAGGGCAGGCGCCTTAAGCAATGGATAAACACTCCAGTCAATTGGAAGCTCGGTTAAAGCCTTAATTTCTTTGGATGTTCTTGAAAGGCCTTTGAGCAATTGTTTTGGGTCAGCGTTTTTGCGAACCTTATTGCGGTCAGCATCATTTAAAGACAGTTTCGATCTGGTAACAAATACCATATTTACATAACGCCCAGTATTTACTGGATAAAAGACGATATGCTTGTTAGAGCCAAGCGATAAATGACAAAAATCATTATCGATATAATCAGGAACAAGCTCTCTTGGCAGCATTGCACGCCATGCCTCATATCCAGAATGCTCAACAGGCGCATCGCTTAAAATTGTTTCACGCAATTTAGATTTCACACCATCTGCAATAATAACTGCTTTTGCAGAGATCGTATCAATGCTTGTACCATCATTAATGATAACGCTTGCGCCTCGTAAATGAGTGGAAATTTCATCAACGGAACAATTGGTTTTTATGTGAATGTCTGCTGTTAAATTACATGCACTCAAAAGAACAGAATGCAAATCGCTTCTATGAATGGTTAAATAGGGCAGGCCATAACGTCTTTGCACATCAGCGCCTAACGGAACTGTGTTTATTATCTTACCACTTGATGCTGAATGAATATCAATACCATTTGGCGCAAAGCTGGAGTTACGAATTTGCTTACCAACGCCCATTTCATCAAGCGCTCTAATCGCATTGGGACTAAGTTGAATGCCTGCGCCAACTGTATCAAATGATTTGGCTTTATCGAAGACTAAAACTCTAAAACCACATTTTGCTAGACATAAAGCGGCACTAAGACCTGCAATGCCAGCGCCTGAGACAACAATTGTACGGCTTTTGGCCATTTTATGCGGCGTCTTTTACACTGCAACCTGTCGGCTCAGTTTGATCTGCGTTTAAGTCATTAGATAGCGTAAATAATGTTGAACAGTACGGGCAAACAATTTGTGTATCCACACCCATGTCTAAAAAAACATGAGGGTGATCGTGAGGGGCACTCGCACCGCAACACATAAACTTAGAAACGCCAATTTTAATTTCAGCGACACCTATATCATTTTGAAAGTGTTGAACTGTGTCGTGTGCCATTTTATATTCCTTGGTGTCTAATTCTAAAGCAAATTATCTTAGATCGCTTTGATCACTTTTTGACGGTTGTTTATAGTCTATTCCCGTTTTAAAAGACTGGCAGTATCTTGCAAGTCTTATTCTTTAGAACTGCACAATTGTCGCTAAAATTTCAACCCCAAACCACCTTTAGGCCTAAAATGTCGATTGCTAAGCTTCCTTCTGCCGAAATTTCCTATCTTGATGAGGGCGAAGGAGAAGTGATTCTGCTCGTGCATGGCTTTGGTTCAACAAAAGATGTGAACTGGGTAAATACTGGTTGGCTAAAGCTTTTGCTGGCCAGTGGCTATAGAGTGATTGCAATGGATAATCGTGGACATGGCGATAGCCAAAAATTTCATGGCTTAGAAGATTACTCGCTTGAAAAAATGGCTGAGGACTGTGCCAATTTATTACAATTTTTAAACATAGATCACTGTCACATAATGGGATATTCTATGGGCGCAAGAATTTGTTCGAAAATGGCAATGCGGTCAGATAACAACATTGATAAGGTGATTCTTGCTGGTAATGGCTATGGTATGATTGACGGAGCAGGAGACTGGACACCAGTGCGCGATGCATTGTTAGCGCCATCCTTATCAGATGTAACAGATGAACGCGCAAGACGCTTTAGAGCATTTGCAGATCAAACCAAAAGTGACCGCAAGGCATTAGCCGCTTGCGTCATGAGCGTAAGAGAGTTGTTTAGCGAAGCTCAATTTAAAAGCATTAAAAATAAAGTATTAGTAGCAATTGGTACACAAGACGATATCGCAGGTTCTGCTAGCAAGTTAGTAGACCTCATGGAAAATGCAAAATATCTGCCAATTCCAAACCGCGATCATATGCGCGCAGTAGGGGATAAAGTCTTTATGCAGGGTGTTATTGAGTTTTTAGAAGATTGAATTTGAACCCATCCTAATGCTTGTATCAAAAAAATTCATATAAGCTTTAAATTTATTTTGATAGAGTGATGAGTGTATCTATGATACATTATTGCTGTAAAAAGCTTGTAATTAGGATTGTGCATTTATATATGCAGTTTCTTAAAACGCATAAATAAAATTTGGAGATAGCAATGCCTGTTTCAGAAAAAAAGAGTTCGACACTTTCAGCAATAGACCCTGTCTGGCAGGCGGTTAGAAGTGAGGCGGAAGCCGTTGAATTCAGCGATCCTGTGCTGTCAAATTTTATTTATGCATCAATTCTAACACAAAACAGTCTAGAAGCAGCCGTAGCACATCGCATTTCAGAACGCCTGCACTCTAGAGCGCTTCCAGCTGATATTATACGCAATTCATTTGAAGAGATGACAAAAGCTGTCCCAAGTTGGAAAGAAGTCTTACGCCGTGATATTGCGGCGGTTTATGACCGCGACCCAGCGTGCAGCAGACTTATTGAACCTATTTTATATTTCAAAGGCTTTCATGCAATTCAAACGCATCGTTTAGCGCATTGGAATTTAAATGAAGGCCGAAAAGATTTCGCGCTTTTCCTTCAAAGCCGATCATCAGAGGTGTTTCAAACTGATATTAACCCAGCCGCTAAATTTGGACAGGGTATCTTCTTAGACCATGCCACAGGCCTTGTTGTTGGTGAAACTGCTGTTGTTGGCGATGATGTATCAATTTTACACGGTGTAACGCTTGGCGGTACAGGTAAGCAGTCCGATGATCGTCATCCAAAAATTGGCAATTGTGTGTTGTTAGGTGCTGGTGCAAAAGTATTGGGCAATATTAAAATTGGTAACTGTTCGCGTATTGCGGCAGGTTCTCTTGTTATAAAACCTGTTGGCGAGAAGGTAACTGTTGCTGGTGTTCCTGGCCGCGTTGTTGGTATTGCTGGTTGTAATGAGCCTGCACGAACCATGGACCAGATACTTGCAGAAGATATGAGCGACTAATATTATTCTTAACGGGCAAATGTGCTAAATTAATAGCTTAAAGAAAATCATATTTTTTGTTTTTGGCTGGACATTGTAGAGTTTGGGTGGCACTAACGCCAAATAAAGTCACATACTTATACAGCTACGTAGGAGAATTACGGTGAAACCTGACGAAATTAAAAAGCTCGATACTTATCTTAAAAAAGTATTTGGTACAGCAGATTTACAGGTAAAACCACGTCCTAAAAAAGATGATTCTTGCGAGCTTTATAAAGGGGACGAATTTTTGGCCATTATCTATAAAGATGAAGATGAAGGCGAGTTATCTTACAATCTATCCATGGCGATTTTAGACATCGACCTAGATTAAGTTTCCAATTATTAGACAGTAATCTACTTACTTTACGATCATAGTCTTATATTTTGCTCTAATGGCGATTTCTAAATCTCTCCATTGGGGCAGTAGGCTTGCGTGAAATCTATAGGTAAGCGAAAGCCCATTACCAACAATAATATCTCGAATACAAAATGGTGCGGCTACCTTATCATTTTCTCTTATGCATCTTGTTGCAAATGGATATGGGCTGTTCACTTCGTAATATAAGTCTTCAGAAAAATAAGCGCTATCAGCTGAAAATGCTCTACGAACCAGTCCGTTACCTGCTTCAATGGGTGGGCCTGCGAAAAATTTATTATAAATACCTTCAATTCTACCAGACATTTCTTGGCTCATAGTTTGAGGCTCTAAGGATATGAAAATCAGGGGGGCATCATCCTTTAAACTATCAAAATCTTGTGCATGTTTTTCAGAGTAACCAGATAGACTTGGCCAATGGGCATAAAGGTCCAGTCTTTTTAAAGTTCCAGATTTTCTTTGTTGTGAAAAACGGACCATATTAAGTGGTACCATTAAATCAGTTTTTTCAATTGAAAATCTTTTGATACTTGTATCTGTTGTGTGGCCAGCTTTTGATACTGCGCCACCAAACCAATTCGCAGATAAATAGAAAATAGCCGCCACAATTGACATGAAACAGGTTATTTTTAAAATAAGGGTAGTGAAACTTTCAATTTTCACTTCTGCCGGTTTCTTAGTCACGATGAAATGTAGCGGGTCATTATTTTGAGAATTGTTATGCAAGCGTTCTTGATAGCTTGGCATTTGTCGATCAAAATTTAAATCAAAACTTCTACCGTAGTCGCCTGCAACTTGATCGTATGTTCTTGTCATTTAAATCAAAACTTTCGCCATGTTTAATTTAGGCTAATTTGGATAACTGTTCCATTTTGAAACAATGTGATTCGGCATCAATCTTGCTTCGCTAACAATGCGGAGTGAATAGTAAACAACCGGTTAAAGTGGGTCTAATCGTATGAGTATAAATATAGGTATAGTTTTATATGTGATTGCATCTGGCTTTGTATTAGCCGGATTGCTAAACGCTTTGCATCAGTTAGCGCAAAAATCACACACCTCACTTTCGGGTGAAAATAATGATTTTGGTGAAACCCAAATAGATTTCAACAGCGCACCACCATTAATGTTAAAATTTGGTACGACCATAGAAATCATATGGTCTGTTGTGATGTGTTTTTTAGCTGGGCCATATTTAGTGCTCATTCAAAGTTATAGATTTTGGAAAACAAATATTATTCCGTCAGCTGTTTTTACAATTTGCATATTCATCTCAATAATATGGAGTTTTTGTTCTGGTATTTTTGTTGTAGAAGCTGGGGTTTTAATTGGTATAATAGCGCTTTAACTAGCCGCTATGTAAGGCCAATAAACTATGCCCGTATATTCTATAGAAGACGTTTCACCAGTTTTACCCAATGATTTCTATTGGATAGCGTCTAATGCAACCGTTATTGGCAATGTATCTGTAGGAGAGGATGTTGGCATTTGGTTTGGCGCAGTTATTAGAGGCGATACCGAATCTATAATCATCGGCGCACAAACCAACATTCAAGAAAACTCAGTACTGCACGCAGATCCAGGTTATCCCATAAATATAGGTAAGGGATGTACAATCGGACACAAAGCGATGTTGCACGGCTGTACCATTGGCAATAATTCTTTAATTGGAATGAATGCGACTGTATTAAACGGTGCCAAAATTGGTAATAACTGCTTAATTGGTGCAGGTGCATTAGTGCCAGAGGGAAAAATAATTCCAAATAACTCATTAGTTGTTGGCATGCCTGGTAAAGTTATTAGAACTTTAGATGAGGCCGCTATACAAAAATTAAAGGCCTCAGCAAAACGCTATTTGCAAAATGCAAAGCGCTTTGCAAATAACCTAAAACAGCTTTAGCTGTTTTTAATTTAGTTTTACCCAAAAAAACGGGGAGTGAATTGAATAAACAATTCACTCCCCTAGCGATCCGGTTCCATTGGGGACGGGGAAGGTTGGGACATGCAACCAGACCAATTAGTATTAAGCCGTCAAATTAAATTATTTAAGGGCGGCAGTTAGGTTTCTAGTATCAAGAATATCTTCCCAGCGACCAGAATGCGCAGGCATTTGTCTTTTTAAGAATGTGTATTGTGTGTTTGCCCAAGGCTCTACACGGTCTTCCAGATTATCCAGTATGTAATCGCCACGGTCGGTGCGAACAGTGAGTACAGCATGGCCGTCACCATTCTTCTGTCTAACAACAGTTATGAGCAGTGAAGATTCAGGCCAGCCTTTGCTAACCAAGAGGTGTCTTTTGAGGAGTGCAAAATCTTCGCAGTCACCGGCCGTTTTTGGGAATGCCCATTTTTCAACGACACCATATAACTGTTCATCTGTTACAGCTCTAATTTGAGTGTTTGCATATGCATTAGCCTCAATAATTTCAGACCAACGCTTTCTAGTGAGCTTAGTAGGTGATGTATTAGAAGCGCGAACATTGCATTCTTTATTGTAAATTTTACAAAATTCATAATGGCCAATTGGTTGTGAAGTAACCTTGCCAGTACGCATGTGTAAAGAACCAGCGAATGACGCTTGAGTGCTTATAAGAGCGGAGCCTAGTGCTGCGCCGAGTATGAGTATCGCTTTAGCGAGTGTTTTTTTGTTTTTAATTGTCATCGTATCTTTCCCCGTTAGTGAGCAGAAGATGACAGATACCTTTTTACGCAGTGCAAATTTCGACACCGCAATTAAACTCAAATAAGCCTCTAATTATATGAAATATAAAGATAAATTTTATTTGAGTTTGTATGAAATTAGATTCAATTTTATCTAAAATTTTATGTATGTTGTTTTTGTATAATGAAATCAATAAATTGTTGTCTCACACCAGAGATCGAAATTTTTAAAGATGGTTTAGGTAAGTGGGCATGCTTGGTCATAAAAACAAAAAACCCGACTAAAAGCCGGGTCAAATAAATTTCAAAATAATCGAAATAAATACAATATAGTCTGGAAAAACTACTTTGTGAGATATTCCGAAAGACTATCGTGATTTTGGACGATTGCAAATTCAATCGCAACACCTTCATCAAAGTGTCTCACGACACGTCCTCTCATGTTTCCTAGCCACAATACAGTGCCAATTGCCGGGCGTACAGACATTTCTATTGCCGCACCAGATAACGACAGATCAATAATTTTCGTGCTGTAAACTCTACCATCTTCAAGTTTAATTACTGCCTGACGAGAACGTGGTGCCATGCGCTCATGACGACGATCTTCTTGTAAATTCAGGACATGTCGATTAGCCAGCCATGTTAATTTGGCTGCAATTTTATCGCGTCTGCGCTCTGTAGCAGTAACGCTCATTACGAAGCCGCCATCAATGTGTCTTAAAACTTTACCTTCTAAACGGCCCAAATGATCTATGTAAGCAATCACACGCTCATCAATTCTTGCAGAGGTTGGCGAAATCATTGCGGCACTGCCTGGCGACATGTTTAATATCTGACACGGAAACTCTTGCTTGTTTTCTAACATAAATCGACCAAACAAAGTTAGATCAACACGGCTAAATTGTCTTTCTTGATCTGAGAGAACATCAGCAAGTACAGAGTTTTCTGGCATAATCATATTGTAACTCAAGCCTCTTGGCATTTATTAAAAGAATCATTGATTGGTTCTTTTTATAAAGTTGCATAGGCTTGGTTAATGATTGGTAAGTATTGGTGACTTTTATATATGAACAGCTTGAAATCTCAAATGAATTCAAGCTGTCATTGATGGCAGTACTTTATTGCTTGCCGCCATCGTGAACTGTCAAATGTTTCACTTTGCGTTCAGTACCATAAGATTGGTCGTTGTTTGGTCTAATGTTTTCAAGAGTATCCGCAGTGTTTAATTCTGGCGCAAGGCTGGCATCAGAAAACCCAATAACTTTTGGCGGTAGCGCAGGGCGTATAGATTTTACACTATTATATGTAAGCGGTTCTGCACCTAACCAAAAGGGTGTTTTGCCAGGCGATGACAAACCAAGAATTCTATGATTGTTCCCGTCAATCGCCTTTAACGGTAATAAGAGTGTTTCAAACTCTACTTGTTTTCCAGAATCTGTATTAGCAATAGAACAAATGATTTGAGGGATGCCATCACGGTAAACTTTAGCGACAGCGCTTGTTAATTCAAAACAATCTTTTTCTTCCCAAGGTACTAAAAATGCAACACCTTTAAGCTCTTGTCCGTAAGCAGCACACAAACGTGTGCCAGCAAGACGATAGCTTATGGTACGCATAGAACCAGAAATATCTAAGATAAATGTATCGCCTAAAAGTTGACGAATATCACTGGGCTCAATTTCTTCACGGCGCGGGGCTTTGCGGCCAGCTCTAATTCTGTCCCAATATTTAAAGAGTGATTTTGAAGATTCATGTCTCATTATATTACAATTCCGTCCCGGGAATGCCTTTATGGTTGTTTCATACTTATATCGTTGGAACGATTGGGGAATTATGCGCCAATGCGGGACACAATTTTTATAATCAATCAATTCAGAATAAGAGTTGCAGTAATTATGCCAACTCATCCAAAATAATGTGAAAATGAGATAATTCTTAAAGTGGGGCGCAGATCACGTAAACGTTAACCTTAACAAATGGTTTCATTTGCAAAAGCTCAATGATTATGAGAGTTTAAGTCCAAGATCCTCGGAGTAGAGGTTAACAAACCTCCTCCGTACTAGGTAATCCTTTACTCGTTGTGGGACGGGAAATATGGGACTCAACCAGCCGCTCGATTCTTTTGAATCGAGCGGTATTTTTTTGCCATTTTCCAAATTGAATTTTTAGCGTATCTGTTGTTTAGGAATCATTTGGATAGGTAGCTTTTGAAATATGGAAAATACAAACAATACCAATCACAGTGGTAATGGTGAGCACAATAATACACCCCCTCATCAACCAATATTCAATTTACCTACTGTTGTCTTATGGTTGGTAGGTGCAATCATACTTATTCATCTTGTGGTGAATTATTTGCTTTCGCCACAAAACCAACATTCAATAAGAGTGCTATTTGGGTTTCACTCAGCAATATTTTCACTAGCCATTGAGAATGTCTTTTCAGATCATACCGCTCTCTATTATATTTGGTCACCAATAATGCATGCATTTTTACATGCAGACTGGACACATGTTTTAATGAATGTTGGATTTATGGTAGCTTTTGGCGCGCCATTAGCAATGCGACTTGGGTCAATGCGTTTTTTAATCTTATTTGCGCTCAGTGCAATTGGTGGGGCAATGCTGTTTTGGTTGATGAACACTCAAACGCCAATGTTTCTAATCGGTGCATCAGGTGCTATTTCAGGTTTTATGGGTGCAGCCTCACGTTTCGCTTTTCAACCCAATATAGGTGAAGACGGCATAATTAAAAGAGGCCTAAATGTGAAGGGTCGCTCACTTACCTTAGCGCAATGCCTAAAAGACAGAAAGTTTATAAACTTTTTTGCCATTTGGATGGTAATCAATCTTGTATTTGGAACGGTGTTATCTTCTGTCTTAAGTGATTCTGGGAATATTGCCTGGGAAGCCCATATTGGTGGGTTTTTAACGGGTATTTTTACATTTTCGTTCTTAGATCGGCGTTAAACACCTTCATATTGTTATAAAAGTAACCATTTAGGGTGAAAATCATTGTATAAACTTGCTTTGCCTCAATTTTGGAAGCACCATGTTACTATAAAAATTAGTGGGGTAAATAACGGGGTAAATGTGACGTTTACATCACAAAACCCCCGATAACTTTGTAATATAACAAGGAGGAAATATGACAGTATTATCAATATTAGAATCCAAAGGTAATAACGTTATTACCGCTAATTTAAATTCGACAATTCAAAGCATAGCCGACATTCTCGCATCTAAAAAAATTGGTGCCGTCGTAATAGTTGATGAAAGTGATAAAGTTTGCGGCATTGCCTCAGAACGTGATGTTGTGCGCGAAGTTTCAAAGAAAAAAGAAAAAGGACTTGAAGAGCCTATTTCTGTCTGCATGACACATGCAGTTGAATCTTGCAAAGAAACAGACACTATCAACCACGTTATGGAAATAATGACTGAGGGCAGATTTCGCCATGTGCCTATTATGAGCGATGGAAAATTGCTCGGTATTATCTCTATTGGTGATGTCGTAAAAGCTAGAATAGAGCAAGCAGAGCGCGATACTGAAGATATGAAGCGTTATATTGCAGGCTAATTTTCTTGAGAAAATACACCAAATTAAAGCTGCATCAAAGGCAGCTTTTTTTATCTGATTTTATAGCGTGTCTAACACAGCAATGTTTATAGCGTGTCTAACACGCCCTGATTTTCTAATTCTTTGACCCGAAGCATCATTTCTTGGTACCCTAAATCGATCGCTTCTTCCGCCTTGTAAAAATCTGCAATAGATACGTTTTTTAACTTTGGACGAACGGTGTAATCTGGTGGATCACCAGCCAAACGTGCTCTAGAAACACGGTCTTGTATAATATTAAAAGATTCAAACATCACGCTCATAATGCCAAGTTGATTTTGCTTTGCCTTTGCACTGGACGAAATAAACGGCAACCAACCCGTTTTTTTAGTTTCCATTTCTGCAACTTCTTGTTCGTGAATGTCGTAAAATGAAGGTTGCACAACCGTTGCGCGACCAAATAATTCTGAATTCAAATTAACAGCAATAACCACGTCAGGCTCATAAGCACGGCAGGCAGATACTGGAACTGGGTTGACCAATGCGCCATCTACCAATTGTCTTCCCATATGTTCGACAGGTAAAAACACACCAGGCAATGCATAAGAAGCCCTAACAGATGGTACTAATGGGCCATCTTTAAGCCAAACTTCATGGCCTTGATTAATATCAGTCGCAACTGCAACAAAGGGTGCTTTTAAATCTTTAAAAGTTACACCATCTAAATGCTCGTTCATTTTTGCAGCTAATTTATCACCTGAAATAATTCCAGAGGCTCGTAGAGTGAAGTCCATGTAACGAAGCATGTTAGATTTTGTCAGCGATCTGGCAAAACTCTCTAATTCATCTAATGTATCTGAAAGGTAACAACTGCCCGTTAAAGCACCAATAGAGGTTCCTGCAATCATTGAAATTGGAATCCCAACTTCATCAATTGCTTTTAAAACACCAATGTGAGCCCAACCACGCGCACCGCCACCACCTAACGCCAAAGCAACGCCGCCTGTTTTACGTTTTCGAGACGTATAGTTTATAGGGGGGGTATCAGATGTATTGGGATTTTCAGAATTTAGATCAATGATAGGATTAGAAATCGTTTTTGCTTCTTTTAATTCAGTATCAAAATTTTCTACACTCATAGACTTTTCGGCAGATTTAGCGCCATCTCTCGTAAGTGAGCTATCATCTAGTTTATCAATTAAACTGGCCGCAAATTTTAACATTTAACCCTACAAACGCATGAACAATACTATTAATAAGTCTTATCGTTACACAAAATAGTTAAGCATTCATATTATAAAGTGCAATTTTAAGAAGTTAGCATATGGATTGCATAAGTAGGATAGATTGATATTCACGAATTATAAAAACTGTAACAACTCATTTTACCACTTCTTATTTTTGTCTCTTATTAGAGTGTAAAAACAAGTTAAAGGCGCAAATTATTTTTTATAAACGCTAGCAGGGTCAAATTTTGGGGCTCGATCATCAAATTTAAGCGTGAATTTATCACCGTCTTTTTTAACGGATCTATAAAAGCAACTTACGCGGCCCGTATGACAAGAGGCTTGAGCCCCAGTGACCTGAACTTTAAGCAAAACAGCATCTTGATCGCAGTCTGTTCTAATTTCGACTACTTTTTGTACGTTTCCAGAAGTTGCACCCTTATGCCAAAGTTCTTTACGCGAACGACTCCAATAATGCGCTTCACCTGTAATAATTGTCTTTTCCAGAGATTCTGCATTCATATAGGCTAGCATAATCACTTCATTGGTTTCGCTGTCGCAAACAACAGCAGTTACCAAGCCTTTTTCATCAAATTTAGGTTGAAAGACATTGTTTTCTTCTTGGGTATCGCCTCGTTGGGCAAGCTCGAAGGGCATATTTAATCCAAATATATAATGGTGGCTCGTATGGTGGTTCGTATGAAGTGCGTTATAAGCGAAGTTTCTAGTCTCTACTAAAGCGCACTAGTCTCTACTCAATCTCAAATGTGTCATAAAATTAACCTGCTCAGCAGGGTCATTTCTAAAAGCGCCCGTGAAACAAGTGGTCGTTGTAGTAGAGCCTTGTTTTTTTATGCCACGCATTGCCATACACATATGTTCAGCTTCAATCATAACAGCAACACCGCGTGGTTTTAACGTATTATCAATAGTATATGCAATTTGCGCTGTCATATTTTCTTGCGTTTGCAATCTGTTTGCAAAAATATCGACGGTTCTAGCAATCTTAGATAAGCCGAGTACTTTGCCATCTGGCAAATAAGCAACATGCGCTTTACCAATGATTGGAACCATATGGTGTTCGCAATGAGAATGGAAAGTAATGTCCTTAACAAGCACCATATCGTCATAGCCGCCAACTTCTTCAAATGTACGACCTAATACTTCTTCTGGGTCTTGCTCATACCCAGCGAATAATTCTTTGTAAGATTTTACAACACGGGCAGGGGTATCAATCAACCCTTCACGGTTGACATCTTCGCCAGCCCATTTCAACAATGTACGAACAGCATCTTCTGCTTGTTCTTGAGTGGGCCTATCTTTTTTGTCTAAAAGTTTGCGCTCGCCAGATTTTTTAATACTTTTAAGAATCGCGTCCATATTTATTTCCCGCAAAGTTAACTTCCTTAAACTTAAAATCAGTGTAATTTTAGGTATTACGTTTCAAAATGAAATTTATTTCCTAAAATATATTCTAGGTATTGGTTTAGGCATTACGTATTTGATCGATATTGGGACCAGTCGCAGCCTAAAAACCATCAATGCACTAAAATAAACTTTGCAAATCAGAAATCTTATTGGGCTTTGGCCGGGCTCCGGGGCTTTCAATTGTCAAATATGACAATATTCGGCACGGTGACCAGACTTATATGAACTTAATATAGTGCTTAGTGCGTATATGGCAAGGTTTTGTCTGTTTTGTACAAAATAATATTTTGCGATAAATGTATAATAATGGCCCTTATTGTCCAATTTTCTGTTGCAAAAAGACTTTCCCAAATTTTTTTTATCATTAACGCCAGTTATTTGATTTTCAGTGCTTGACTTCAACTAGTCTACGGCGTAATTCACGCCCACTTGAAGCGGTTTACTGCTTCGATGGAATGCGGGTGTAGCTCAGTTGGTTAGAGTATCGGCCTGTCACGCCGAGGGTCGCGAGTTCGAGTCTCGTCACTCGCGCCATTTCTTTTAAGGTAACTTAATTGATCTGGTAAGCATTCCCCCAAGTCTGAAGAATGGGTCATTTAACCAATGACTTGTTTACGGGACACCCCTTAATGAAGGGCGATTAGCTCAGCTGGGAGAGCAACTCGTTTACACCGAGTAGGTCGGCGGTTCGATCCCGTCATCGCCCACCATTAAATTCAAGGACTTAGAAAAAGTTCTTTCCCTCTTAATACAAGTTGAAACTGTATAGTTAAATAACAGCGATTACAGTTCCTCACCCATGACAATCGGCCAAAGGTTCTTTTGTGCGCGTCTTATACGCCTGACAGCTTTTCGATCACGAAAATATCCAATCCAATTTGAAATTGGAATAAACTCTTTTGTTTCCAGTAGCTTGAAGTCATGGGCACGAACCAGCGGTTTGCCGTCGTCACCTTTTATCATACTCATATTGTGCAGGTAAATAACTTTTCCATAGAGTGGCGTATTTAACAGGAATTCAAAATATTCTTTTATTGCCTCACGGTCGTCCTTATCCTGATAAGGGCCGTAGTGATTAACATAGTTTTGCACAGAAGGGTAATCTGGATATCTAAAGTTTTTAACCCGCTCAACAATTAAACCACGGCCAAGGTCGGTCTCAACATAGCCAAATACTTCAACCAAATGTTTTGAAGGAAACACCCCACGCCGTTTCAGTGCCTTGAACTGTTTGAATTCTAGCTTGTTAGCATCAGCAAAGAAGTTTTCCCAGCTCAGCAGATTACGCAGATATCGATACGGGCCCTTTTTTTCCAGATAAGATTTTGGGTTTTCAACCGACACCTTAATGACCTTGCTGTCGTCGTCGGGATGTACAAAAGCCCGTCGATAAGAGCCATTGCTAATTGGTTTTGCATCGGAAAGTCTAATCATAGGTTTTCAATTCGCGGTTCGTTTGTTGCCGTTCGGTTAACATAACGATTGGTATATGTAAAAATCTTAAACGGAATTAAAATTAAGAAAGCTAAAATACAACCTTTAACGAAGCAGGGATAAGAACTGAAGTCACGCCAATTTTGAGTGTCACTAAGTGTACAGTTAAGTAGAGCTGGGTTGAAAAACAGGGCTTAAGCATGTTGGAATCAAAGAAACGAATAAAGAAACGAATAAAGAAACCGATATTGAATAAATGGCTAGTGATGCAATGAATCAAACACGACTGCTGGTGAATAATCCGCGCAAATTGTCGCTGGAAGAAATCAAAAACATTGACATTCAGGCTTTATAATAGCCAATCGATTGGTGTTTTAAGGGGCGTTACTTACCATAAATTGCAATGACCAGAGTGGGTAGGATTTATTTTTTGATTATTACCACAAAGACCCATTTTATATGGGGTTACACCCATTTTATAGTAATTAAATTTATATCGATTTAAATGCGTGTAATGATAAAGTTGACCAAGGGTTAGTCTAAAGTGTCATTATACACTAGAAAGATTCTAAAAAAGATTGAATTGTGAGTATTTTAAGGCGCTTGGGTCTTGCTTTGCTAATTCCATTGGGATACCCACAAAAGTGTTGGAGTAATGTTTTATTCCGTCGCAATTAAAGGTTTTAAATTATGAATGAATTGCTGGCTTCATATCTACCGGTTATCATTTTCATCGGCATCTCATTGGTTATTGGTTTAGCGCTTTTAATCGCGCCCTTTATTCTGGCCTATTCATCACCAGATGCAGAAAAACTTTCTGCCTACGAGTGTGGCTTTAATGCTTTTGACGATGCGCGCATGCAATTTGATGTTCGCTTTTATCTCGTTGCAATTCTTTTCATTATCTTTGATTTAGAAATAGCCTTTCTATTTCCATGGGCCGCAAGCTTTGGATCAGTAGGGCTGTTTGGTTTCTGGTCGATGATGGTTTTCCTTGGCGTATTAACCATCGGGTTTATTTACGAGTGGAAAAAGGGTGCGCTTGAGTGGGACTAACCTCCTTAAGAAAAGCATTCTAATTAATAATAAAACAAGAGGCTCATATGAGTAACGGATCAACAACACTAATAGCACCACAACCAAAAGGAATTCTGGATCCTAATACCGGAAAACCAATCGGGTCTGATGATGCGTACTTTAGTGAGATCAATGACGAACTAGCCGATAAAGGCTTTTTGGTAACCTCTACCGACGATTTAATTACATGGGCCAGAACGGGTTCCCTTATGTGGATGACCTTTGGCCTTGCTTGCTGTGCTGTTGAGATGATGCAGATGTCCATGCCGCGTTACGATTCTGAGCGTTTTGGATTTGCACCGCGTGCAAGCCCTAGACAATCTGATGTAATGATTGTCGCTGGAACACTTACAAATAAAATGGCGCCAGCACTTCGTAAAGTTTACGACCAAATGCCAGAGCCGCGTTATGTAATCTCTATGGGGTCATGCGCAAATGGTGGTGGTTATTATCACTATTCTTATTCTGTCGTACGCGGTTGTGACCGTGTTGTACCTGTAGATATTTATGTGCCGGGCTGTCCTCCGACAGCCGAAGCTCTTTTATATGGTGCAATGTTATTGCAGAAAAAAATTCGCCGTATTGGCACGATTGAACGTTAGGGTTGGGTATTAAAATTGGCTGAGCTTAATATAGCAAACGAAACCTTGAGCGATCTAGCTGCGACCATTCAAAATGGTATTGGCGGATCATTGCTTACTATGACGTATACATTTGGCGAGTTGACCATCACGGTTAAGCGCGATGACATATTAGACGTTTTGCAATTCTTACGCGACGATACGCAAACGCAATTTTGGAACATCATCGACATAGCTGGTGTTGATTATCCAGAACGCAAAGAGCGTTTTGAGGTTGTCTATCATCTGCTTTCACCGCGCTTGAATGCGCGCATTAGAATTAAAATATCTACGGATGAAGAAACTGCGGTCAAAAGTGCTACTGATTTGTACCCAGGTGCCAATTGGTTCGAGCGTGAAGCTTGGGACATGTACGGCATCTTATTCTCAGGTCACCCAGACCTTCGCAGATTGCTTACAGATTATGGTTTTGAAGGTCATCCACTTCGCAAAGACTTTCCACTTACTGGTTATGTTGAAGTGCGTTATGACGACGAAGTTAAACGCGTTGTTTACGAGCCAGTAGAGCTTCGCCAAGAATTTAGAAATTTTGACTTCTTATCTCCGTGGGAAGGTACAGACTATGTACTTCCTAATCAGGACGTAGGCGCCGAAAAAGGTAATGAGAAGGGCGGAAAATAATGACCGAACATAACGTCCGTAACTTTAACATCAACTTTGGTCCACAGCACCCAGCTGCGCACGGCGTACTTCGCCTAGTGCTTGAGCTTGACGGTGAAGTGGTAGAGCGCATTGATCCTCATATTGGTCTTTTGCACCGTGGCACAGAAAAGCTGATTGAATACAAAACGTATTTACAAGCGATCCCATATTTTGACCGCTTAGATTATGTTGCGCCTATGAACCAAGAGCATGCCTTTGCCCTTGCTATTGAGCGTTTGCTAGACATTGAAGTGCCGCGCCGTGGTCAATTGATCCGCGTATTGTATTCAGAAATTGGCCGTATTTTATCGCACATTCTAAACATCACAACGCAAGCGCTAGATGTTGGTGCCTTCACACCTTCTTTGTGGGGCTTTGAAGCACGCGAAGAATTGATGGTGTTTTATGAACGTGCTTGTGGCGCGCGTATGCACTCTGCTTACATTCGCCCGGGCGGAGTTCACCAAGATCTGCCGCAAAAACTTATCGATGATATCGATGCATGGTGTGATAACTCACACGTAGTCATCGAAGACATTGGCAATCTATTGACTGATAGCCGTATCTTTAAACAACGTAATGTTGATATCGGTGTTGTATCGATTGAAGATGCATGGGCTTGGGGTTTTTCAGGCGTTATGGTTCGTGGTTCTGGCGCGGCGTGGGATTTACGCAAAAGCCAACCTTACGAATGCTATGAAGAATTAGAATTTGACATTCCAATTGGTAAGAATGGCGATTGTTATGATCGTTATCTGATCCGTATGGAAGAAATGCGCCAGTCTGTTCGTATCATGAAGCAATGTATTGCTAAATTGAACGAGCCAGAAGGTAAGGGCCCAATCTCAAACCTAGATGGTAAAATCGTTCCGCCAAAACGCGGTGAGATGAAAAAGTCGATGGAAGCAATTATTCATCACTTCAAACTTTATACCGAAGGCTACAAAGTGCCAGCTGGTGAAGTGTATGCTTGCGTTGAAGCGCCAAAAGGCGAGTTTGGTGTATATCTAATTTCAGATGGTTCTAACAAACCGTATCGTTGTAAAGTGCGCGCACCTGGCTTGTCGCATTTATCAGCCCTTGATTTCATTGGTAATGGCCATTTGCTTGCAGATGTATCTGCAATCCTTGGTTCATTAGACATCGTATTTGGTGAGGTTGACCGTTAATGTCCGTTCGTCGTTTAGCAGAAGATAAAGTTCAGCCAGAAGGTTTTGCATTTAACCGTGCAAATTCTGCCGTTGCAAAAGGCTGGATTAAAAAATATCCAAAGGGCCGTGAGGCTTCTGCCGTTATTCCATTGTTGATGATAGCTCAAGAGCAAGAAGGCTGGGTTACAAAAGCTGCGATTGAAAACATCGCGGTTATGTTAAACATGCCTTATATTCGTGTGCTTGAAGTTGCTACTTTCTATACGCAATACATGCTTGCGCCAGTTGGCACTAAAGCTCACATTCAAGTGTGTGGTACAACGCCTTGCATGTTGCGCGGTTCGCAAGAATTAATGGATGTTTGTAAATCTAAGATTTCACCTAATCAATTTGAAACATCTGCGGATGGTTCACTGTCTTGGGAAGAAGTTGAATGCCAAGGCGCATGTGTAAATGCACCAATGGTTATGATTTTTAAAGACGCTTACGAAGACCTAACACCAGAACGCCTTGCTGAAATCATCGATGAGTTCGAAGCAGGACGTGGCAGCAAAGTTAAAACAGGTCCACAGATCGACCGTATTTTATCTGCTGCTGAAGGTGGGCAAACGACATTACTGACTGAGATTTTAATGAAGGGCGTAAAGCCTTCTAAAGCTGCTCCAGCTAAAAAATCAGAACCTAAAAAATCTACTTCAATATCTTCTAGCAACTCAAAAGGTCCGCTAAGACTTAAAAAAGCAGACGGCAAAGCCGATGATCTTAAATTGATCTCTGGCGTTGGTCCAAAGCTTGAAACAACATTGAATGGTCTTGGCTTTTGGCATTTCTCACAAATTGCTAAATGGACCAAAGGCGATGTTGCGATTGTTGATGATGAACTATCCTTTAAAGGTCGCATAGAGCGTGACGACTGGATTAAACAAGCTAAAACTCTAGCGAAAGGCGCAAAATAATGTTGCAAGATAAAGATCGTATCTTCACCAATATTTACGGCACTTTTGATAAGTCGCTAAAAGGTGCAATGCGCCGTGGACACTGGAATGGTACCAAAGGCTTCATCGACAAAGGTGAAGATTGGATTATTGACCAGATCAAAGCGTCTGGCCTTCGTGGTCGTGGCGGTGCTGGTTTCCCAACAGGTCTAAAATGGTCATTCATGCCAAAACAATCAGATGGTCGTCCATCTTATTTGGTTATCAATGCGGACGAATCTGAGCCGGGTACGTGTAAAGATCGCGATATCATGCGCAACGATCCACACACATTGATCGAAGGTTGCTTAATTGCTGCTTTCGCCATGCGCGCTAAAGCTTGCTACATTTACATTCGCGGCGAATACATGCGCGAGCGCGAAGCGCTACAGGCTGCAATTGACGAATGCTATGAAGCTAAACTTGTTGGCAAAAACAACAAGCACGGCATCGACTTTGATATTTATCTTCACCATGGAGCGGGGGCTTATATATGTGGTGAAGAGACGGCCCTTTTGGAAAGTTTGGAAGGTAAAAAAGGCCAACCACGCCTCAAACCGCCATTCCCTGCCAATGTAGGTCTTTACGGGTGTCCAACAACTGTAAACAATGTTGAATCAATTGCTGTTTGCCCGACTATTTTGCGTCGTGGTCCAGATTGGTTCTCAAGCTTTGGTGCAGAAAACAACAAGGGTACAAAATTGTTCTGTGTTTCTGGTCACGTAAACAAGCCAGCAACATTTGAAGAAGAAATGTCCATTCCGTTTAAAGAAATGATCGACAAGCATTGCGGCGGTATTCGCGGTGGTTGGGATAATCTTAAAGCGGTTATACCGGGTGGTTCATCTGTACCATGTGTGCCAGCAGATCAAATTATCAATGCACCAATGGATTTTGATACGCTTCGTGGATTACAATCTGGTCTTGGTACTGCGGCAGTTATCGTGATGGATCAATCCACCGATATGATCCGCGCAATTGCGAGATTGGCTTATTTTTACAAGCACGAAAGTTGCGGTCAATGTACGCCATGCCGCGAAGGTACTGGCTGGATGTGGCGTGTGCTTACTCGCATGGTCGAAGGCCGCGCTCAGAAAAAAGAAATCGACATGTTGCTAGATGTTTCAAAGCAAGTGGAAGGGCACACAATTTGCGCCCTTGGTGATGCGGCGGCTTGGCCTGTTCAAGGTCTTATTCGCCATTACCGCCACGAAATTGAAGCACGTATCGACGAATATTCATACCGCTCAGACAATGATGTGGTTACTGATAAACAAATTATGGAGGCTGCTGAATAGTGTACTTAGCAGAGTTAAACATAGCTTTTCCTAAGCTTGAGAGAGATGATCCCAAGTTTGCTTTCTTTTTCGACAATATTGATAAGATCAATAATTTGGCGTCAAGAATGGATGGTTTTGTTTGGCGCTATGGCGAAGACGGCAAGGATCTGCCACCTGACCAGACACCATGGCCAAATGCTGTGGTAAATATGAGTGTTTGGGAAAACCCAAAAGGCCTAGAACACTTTGTTTGGAATACGGTGCATAAGAATATTTATGACCGCAAAGAGGAATGGTTTGAGGCTATCGAGTCTCACTTTTTCGCAATGTGGTGGGTAGAAGAGGGGCATGTGCCCACATTGGATGAGGCAAAAATACGCCTCGACAGATTGAATGAAGAAGGTAATAGCGAATTTGCATTTGGCTGGTCGCATTTACCCAATGTAAAATTATGGCAACAGCAACGTTGCGGTTAAACCAATTTACGCAGTGCAAACTGCAAAACGATTACATGCAGTCCAAACTGCAAATTAACTACAAGCAGTGCGAACTGCGAAACGATTAAAGGCTTAAAGATGACGAAACTCATCATTGACGATAAAGAAGTAGAAGTTCCAGACACTTACACGCTGTTACAAGCGTGCGAGGAAGCTGGCGCAGAAGTGCCACGTTTTTGCTTCCACGAACGTTTATCGATTGCTGGCAATTGCCGCATGTGCCTTGTTGAAGTAAAAGGCGGACCGCCAAAACCACAAGCTTCTTGTGCTCTAGGTGTTCGCGATTTGCGTCCTGGACCAAATGGCGAACTACCAGTCGTTTCTACAAAATCGCCAATGGTGAAAAAAGCACGCGAAGGCGTGATGGAATTTTTGTTAATCAATCACCCGCTTGATTGCCCAATTTGCGACCAAGGTGGCGAGTGTGATCTGCAAGACCAAGCCATGGCATTTGGTATAGATAAAAACCGCTACGAAGAAAACAAACGCGCTGTCACCGACAAATATATTGGCCCGCTAATTCGCACTAAAATGACACGCTGCATTCACTGCACACGCTGTGTTCGTTTTACCACAGAAGTGGCTGGTATTTCTGAGCTTGGCCTAACGGGTCGCGGTGAAGATGCACAAATTACGACATATCTTGAAACTGCAATGACATCTGAATTGCAAGGCAATGTGATTGATCTTTGCCCAGTTGGTGCGCTTACATCGCGTCCTTATCAAGATACTGCACGTCCTTGGGAGCTGACAAAAACTGAAACCATCGATGTTATGGATGCAGTTGGTTCTAACATTCGTGTTGATTCTCGTGGTCGTGAAGTAATGCGCATCATGCCTCGTTTAAACGAAGCGGTGAATGAAGAGTGGATTTCTGATAAAACACGTTTCATTTGGGACGGTCTTCGCACACAGCGTTTAGATCAACCTTATATTCGTAAAAACGGCAAGCTTGTTCCTGCATCTTGGAGCGAAGCACTAAACGCAGTGGCAACGAAAGTTAAAGCGGCAAAACCGTCTAAGGTTGGCGCAATTGCTGGCGATCTATCTTCAGTAGAAGACATGTACGCCATGAAGCAATTAATGGCTCAGCTTGGTTCTGCTAATATGGATTGTCGTCCTGTTGGCAGTGTACTTGATCCTTCAAAAGGTCGTGCATCTTACATCTTCAACACAACGATTGAAGGCATTGAAGAAGCTGATGCAATCATGTTGATTGGCACAAATCCACGCAAAGAAGCTCCTATTATCAACGCTCGTATTCGCAAGCGTTATGTTGAGGGTGACTTGTTGATTGGTGTTGTTGGCGAACACATGGACCTTACCTATGAATACAATCATTTGGGTGAGGGCGCAGATGCGCTTATACAATTTGCCAATTACGGAAAAATCAAAAAGAAAAAACCAATGTTCATCATTGGTCAAGGTGCGCTTAACCGTTCTGACAGTGCCGCAATATTGGCAAATGTTGCTGCCGCCGCACAATCAATGGGCGCGCTTAGTGATGATTGGAACGGTTTGAACATTCTTCACACTGCCGCATCACAAGTTGGTGGTTTAGATCTTGGATTTGTTCCTAATGGCAATGGCGGCAAAGGTGGCAAAGATACGAAAGCCATGATGAAGGATATGGATGTTACCTTCCTTCTTGGCGCTGATGAATTAAATACCCACGATATGAAGGGCTTTGTCGTTTATATTGGTACGCATGGCGATGCCGGTGCACATAGAGCTGATGTGATTTTACCATCTGCTGCATATACAGAAAAATCTGGTATTTATGTAAATACTGAAGGCCGTGTTCAAATGGGCAACAGAGCCGCATTTGCACCAGGTGACGCCAAAGAAGATTGGGCAATTATTAGAGCCTTGTCTGCTTTAACGGGTGATGCATTGCCGTTTAATTCTTTATCTGAATTACGCGCTGAACTTTATGCTGAGTATCCGCATTTTGCAGAGTTAGATGCTATTGCAAAAGGTGACATTGCAGATGTTAAAGCGCTTGCTAAAAAATCAGGAAAACTGTTAAAGAGCGATTTGAAATCCTCTGTCACAGATTTTTATCTGACCAACCCGATTTGTCGGGCGTCAAAAGTTATGGCTGAATGTTCGCAACTTGCTGCGGACGAAATGAAGAAGGCGGCAGAGTAGGGACAATGGAAGAATTTCTAACCACCTATGTAATTCCAGGGTTATGGATAATTGGACACAGCTTATTGTTGCTAGTTATTTTGCTGGTGTTTACAGCTTACATTCTTTACGCGGATCGTAAAATCTTTGCGGCTGTACAATTGCGCCGTGGACCAAATGTTGTTGGCCCATGGGGGTTATTGCAGTCTTTTGCCGATTTGCTAAAATTTGTTCTTAAAGAACCAATCATTCCAGCCTCATCTTCTAAAGTTGTATTTATTGCGGCACCACTTGTTACAGCGGTATTGGCATTGTCTGCTTTTGCAGTAATTCCTGTTGCCGAAAACTGGGCAGTTGCAGATATTAATCTTGGAATATTGTTCGTATTTGCCATTTCTTCTTTAGAGATTTACGGCATTATCATGGGCGGTTGGGCTTCTAACAATAAATACGCATTCCTTGCTTGTCTTCGTTCAGCTGCGCAAATGGTGTCTTACGAAGTATCCATGGGCTTTATCATCATCACAGTATTGCTGTGTGCTGGTTCACTAAACTTGACAGACATTGTCTTGTCCCAGCAATCTGGGCTTGGTACTATGTTGGGCTTGCCTGGGTCATTTTTAGATTGGTATTGGTTGCCACTATTTCCTGCATTCATCATGTTCTTTATTTCAGCAATCGCAGAAACAAACCGTCCACCATTTGATTTGCCAGAAGCAGAATCAGAATTGGTTGCTGGTCACATGGTTGAGTATTCTTCAACAATGTTCTTGTTGTTCTTCTTGGGCGAGTTCATTTCAATCATCTTAATGTGCGCATTAACAACGATTCTTTTCTTAGGCGGTTGGTTGCCACCATTAGACATTGCCATTTTTAACTGGGTGCCGGGCGCTATTTGGTTCACACTAAAATTACTGTTCGTCTTCTTCTGCATGGCTATGGTTCGTGGGTTTGTACCACGTTACCGTTATGACCAATTAATGCGCCTTGGCTGGAAAGTATTCTTACCTCTCTCATTAGCAATGGTGGTATTGGTTGCAGGTGTTCTTCAATATACAGGGTGGGCATCATAATGCTTCTTCAAGCTGCAAAATCACTTCTGCTGATCGAATTTGTAAAAGCGTTTATTCTTACAACGCGTTACATTTTCAAAAAGAAAGTTACGATCAACTATCCTTTTGAAAAAGGTGAAGTAAGCCCGCGTTTTCGTGGTGAGCATGCATTGCGTCGCTATCCTAATGGCGAAGAACGTTGCATTGCGTGTAAATTGTGTGAAGCAATTTGCCCAGCGCAAGCCATTACGATTGAAGCAGGGCCGCGCGGCAATGACGGCACTCGCCGAACCGTTCGCTATGACATAGACATGGTGAAATGTATCTATTGTGGATTTTGCCAAGAGGCTTGCCCAGTGGATGCAATTGTTGAAGGACCAAACTTTGAGTTTGCGACAGAAACACGCGAAGAGCTTTATTACGACAAAGACAAATTGCTTGAAAATGGCGACCGATGGGAACGCGAACTTGCTCGCAATATCAATCTAGATTCACCTTATCGCTAGTCGCGGTAAGAATTTAAACGACAAACGTAACAGTTTTAGAACACGGAATTAAAAAATGGTACTACAGGCGATATTCTTTTATCTATTCGCTACAATCACAGTAGCATCGGCCTTTATGGTTATCTCATCGCGTAATCCAGTACATTCTGTGCTGTTTTTGATCCTCGCATTTGTTAATGCCTCAGGCTTGTTTATGTTGACCGGTGCAGAATTTTTAGCACTGTTATTGATTGTTGTTTATGTAGGCGCTGTGGCGGTTCTATTCCTGTTTGTCATTATGATGCTGGACGTGGATTTTGTTGAATTGCGTCAAGGTTTTTTACAATATCTACCAATCGGTGGCTTAGTAGCATTCATTGTATTTGCAGAATTGTTGATGGTGGTAGGTTCTTGGATTATCGCCCCTGGCGCTGTCTCTAGCATAACACAACCAATCCCAGAAATGTCGGGGCCAGATGGCATCTCTAACATTCAGGCAATTGGACAAGTGCTTTATACAAAATATGTCTTCTTCTTCCAGATCGCAGGACTAATTTTGTTAGTCGCAATGATCGGCGCAATCGTATTGACTTTGCATCGCAAACCAAACGTACGTCGCCAAGATATCATGACGCAAAATGCACGTGATCCTAAGACAGCAATTGAAATTAAAGACGTTGAAAGCGGTAAGGGCATTTAGCTTAGCCACTTGCAACAAACGAAATAGCAACGAAAAGAAACGAAAAGACAAAATTATGGAAATCGGAATTTCCCATTATTTGGCAGTAAGTGCCGCGCTCTTCACCATAGGCATGCTTGGCATTTTTCTTAATCGAAAAAACGTCATCATTATCTTGATGTCGATTGAGTTAATCTTACTCGCTGTAAACTTGAACTTCGTTGCGTTCTCACAGCATCTTGGCGACCTCATGGGGCAAATCTTCGCTCTGTTTGTGCTAACCGTTGCAGCAGCAGAAGCGGCAATTGGTTTGGCCATATTGGTCGTGTTCTACCGTAATCGTGGCACGATTGCTGTTGAAGACATCAACATGATGAAAGGCTAACGGATATGTATCACGCAATTGTATTCCTTCCGCTTCTTGGCTTTTTAACAGCAGGTCTTTTTGCCAGTACTTTAGGTTCTAAAGCTTGTGAATATATCACAACTGGCTTTTTAATGATTTCAGCTGTGTTGTCTTGGGTAGCCTTCTTCTCAGTTGGTTTTGGCTCGGGCGAACCTCAAATAATTCAAGTATTAGACTGGCTTAATGTTGGTGATTTAACGGCTAATTGGTCATTTAGAATTGATACGCTTACAGTCGTAATGCTGGTCGTTGTTAATACAGTGTCATCATTGGTACACCTATATTCAATCGGCTACATGCACCACGATCCGCATCGTCCTCGTTTCTTCGCTTATTTGTCGCTATTCACATTTGCCATGTTAATGTTGGTAACGTCTAACAATTTGCTTCAAATGTTCTTCGGCTGGGAAGGCGTTGGCCTTGCTTCTTATCTACTCATTGGCTTTTGGTTCAAAAAACCATCTGCAAATAAAGCGGCAATGAAAGCGTTTGTTGTAAACCGTGTGGGTGACTTTGGATTTGCGCTTGGTATCTTTGGTATCTATATTTTGTTTGGCTCAATTGAGTTTTCAACTATCTTTGCAAGTGTTCAAGGTTTTGCAGATGCAGAAGGCGGCAAAGAAGTTCTTAACTTCCTAGGCTATAGCCTAGACAACCATTCAGCGATTACAATTATATGTTTGCTATTATTCATGGGAGCCATGGGTAAATCAGCACAATTCTTGCTTCACACTTGGTTGCCAGACGCGATGGAAGGACCAACACCTGTGTCGGCTCTTATCCACGCCGCGACCATGGTTACAGCTGGTGTATTTTTAGTGGCGCGTATGTCACCAGTATTTGAATACTCGCAAACAGCCCTAACCGTTGTTACCTTTGTCGGCGCGCTAACAGCATTCTTTGCAGCAACAGTTGGTTTGGTTCAAAACGATATTAAACGCGTAATTGCTTATTCTACATGTTCACAGCTTGGTTATATGTTTGTAGCTTTGGGAGTGGGGGCTTATGGTCCAGCAATCTTCCACTTGTTCACACACGCATTCTTTAAAGCTCTATTGTTCTTAGGTGCGGGTTCTGTAATCCACGCCGTATCAGACGAGCAAGACATGCGCCGCATGGGTGGCCTTCGTAAGCACATTCCAAAAACATATTGGTCAATGATGATTGGTACAATTGCACTAACAGGTGTCGGTATTCCATTCACTTATATTGGTACAGCTGGTTTCTTCTCAAAAGATGCCATTATTGAAAGTGCATATGTTGGCGCAAACTCTATGTCTGGCTTTGCCACTGGCATGCTAATTGTTGCAGCGCTCTTCACAAGTTTTTATTCATGGCGTCTAATCTTTATGACATTCCACGGTAAGCCACGCGCTTCTGCAGATGTTATGGGGCATATACATGAATCACCAAATGTTATGTTGATACCGTTATATGTATTGGCAGCTGGGGCGCTATTTTCTGGCATTCTATTTTATACAGCTTTTACTGGCCACGAAGTATCTGGGCATCACGAAGCTTGGTATAATGCGTTTTGGAAAACAGCTCTATTTTCTGGTGAAGGCAACCACATACTTACCGATTTCCATCATGTGCCAACCATCATAAAGCTATCGCCATTTATCGCTATGATAACAGGCTTTGCTGTTGCTTTTTGGTTCTACATTATTAACCCAGGCATTCCAAAAGAATTGGCACGCCAGCAACCTGCGCTTTATCAGTTCCTTTTAAACAAATGGTATATCGACGAAATATACGACTTCCTATTTGTTAGACCGTCTATGTGGCTTGGAAGGTTCCTTTGGAAAAAAGGCGATGGTGCAGTAATCGATGGCTTAGGACCAGATGGAATTGCAGCACGCGTACAAGGTCTAAGTGGCCTCGTGGTTAAATTGCAATCAGGTTTTCTATATCATTATGCATTTGCAATGCTAATCGGAATTGCCGCCCTAATTACATGGGCAATGTTTGGCGGAGCAGGATAATACAATGAATTTTGACTTTAATATTTTATCCATCGTTACATTCGCACCGATAATTGGTGCGCTTATAATAGCGACAATTCCAGTAGACAGCGAAATTGCCAAGCGCAATGTGCGTAACGTGACGCTGTTCACAACTGTAATTACATTTATTTTGTCCATTGGTATTTGGCTTGGCTTCGATAATTCGCAAGCTGGTTTCCAAATGGTTGAGAAATACGACTGGATTGGTGGCTTTATGAGCTATCACATGGGCGTAGATGGAATTTCAATACTGTTTGTTCTGCTAACAACATTCCTGATGCCATTTTGTATTCTAGCAAGTTGGACCACAATCGAAAGCCGCATCAAAGAATACATGATTGCGTTTTTGATTTTAGAAACATTTATGATTGGTGTGTTCGTATCACTAGACATGATGCTGTTTTATATCTTCTTCGAAGCAGGTCTAATTCCAATGTTTTTAATCATTGGTGTTTGGGGCGGAAAACGCAGAGTTTATGCAAGTTATAAATTCTTCTTATATACGCTTCTAGGTTCAGTATTAATGTTACTGGCGATGATGGCAATGTATTGGCATGCTGGCACAACAGACATTCCAACACTGCTTGAAACTAAGTTTCCTGCTGATATGCAGTTCTGGTTATGGCTAGCGTTCTTCGCATCTTTTGCGGTAAAAATGCCTATGTGGCCTGTTCACACTTGGTTGCCAGACGCACACGTTGAAGCCCCAACTGCTGGCTCTGTTATTTTGGCTGGTGTGTTACTTAAAATGGGTGGCTATGGGTTTTTACGTTTCTCACTTCCAATGTTTCCGTTGGCAAGTGCAGACATGGCGCCCTATGTTTATACGCTATCAATCATAGCCATTATTTACACATCACTTGTAGCATTGGCTCAAGAAGATATTAAAAAGCTGATTGCTTATTCTTCAGTCGCGCATATGGGGTATGTAACGCTGGGTATCTTTACAGCAAATATTTATGGTGTGCAGGGCGCAATCTATCAAATGCTTAGCCACGGCCTAATCTCAGGCGCATTGTTCTTATGTGTTGGTGTGGTTTATGACCGAATGCACACAAGAGAAATCAAAGCTTATGGCGGTCTTGTAAATCGTATGCCAAAATATGCAGTAGTATTTTTACTGTTAACGATGGCAAATGTTGGTCTACCAGGCACATCTGGATTTGTTGGAGAGTTTCTTATTCTACTAGGTGCTTTCCAAGAAAATACATGGCTTGCATTCTTTGCAACATCAGGCGTTATCTTATCAGCGGTCTATGCGCTGTATCTGTATCGCAGAGTTGTATTTGGTGCACTTGAAAAAGAGTCATTGAAATCCATTTTAGATATTACTACTCGTGAAAAGATATTGCTTTACCCACTTATAATTTTGGTGGTGTTCTTTGGCGTATATCCAACCCCAGTATTCGAAGTTACCAATGCCTCAGTTGAAGCACTGGTTAACAATTATCAAGCAGCAATTAATGCAGTTGGTGAAGTAGCAAAACCTGCTGCTCACTAAAGCTAACACGCACACAAGAATTGAGAGACAGGCAAATGTTGTCCGTATTTGAAATCCCTAACGTAAACCTTGCAACACCAGAAATAGTGTTGGGAATTGGGGCAATGGTTTTGTTGATGGTCGGCGTATTTGTCGGGCGTTCTGCTAATACAATTGTAACTGGTTTAGCGCTTGCTTTAATCGTTATAGCAGGTGTTATCTTGTTCCGAATGCAAGGCGAAGGCATGGCAATGCACGGTGCATTTATCATGGATGATTTCGCTCGATATATGAAAATTCTTGCTCTTATTGGTTCGGCATTAACAATTGTTATGTCTGTAACTTATATGCGTAAAGAGAAATTCGAAAAATTCGAATATCCAATTCTTGTCGTATTAGCGACTACGGGCATGATGTTGATGATCTCAGCTTCAAGCATGCTGACACTGTATCTTGGTTTAGAACTACAATCACTTGCTTTATATGTATGTGCCGCAATCAATCGCGATTCACCAAAAGCTGCCGAAGCTGGTTTGAAATACTTTGTACTTGGCGCGTTATCTTCTGGCATGTTGCTTTACGGTATTTCACTTACCTATGGCTACACAGGCCACCTAGATTTCGTTGGAATTGCAGACGCTCTGTCTTCATCAGAGCGTTCAATTGGTCTTGTGTTTGGTTTGGTGTTTATTCTTGCTGGCCTTGCTTTCAAAATATCAGCAGTACCATTTCACATGTGGACACCAGATGTGTATGAGGGCGCACCAACGCCAGTAACCGCATTTTTTGCAGCCGCACCAAAAGTTGCTGCAATGGCATTGTTGATTCGTGTGACAATGGGGGCGTTTGAACCTATTACGCATGACTGGAAACAGATCATCGTGTTCATCTCTTTAGCCTCTATGATTTTGGGCGCTTTTGCTGCGATTGGTCAAACCAATATTAAACGTCTTATGGCTTATTCCTCAATCGGACATATGGGCTTTGCTTTGGTTGGCTTGGCCGCGGGTACGCAAGCTGGTGTAAATGGCGTTATTTTATACATGACGATTTACATGATTATGACGCTTGGTACATTTGCATGTATATTAGCAATGCGCCGTAAAACTGGAATGGTAGAAAACATCGAGGACCTTGGTGGCCTTGCCAAAACACATCCTGTACTTGCCATATGCTTAACATTGTTGATGTTCTCATTGGCTGGCATTCCGCCATTGGGTGGATTCTTTGCGAAGTACTTTGTGTTTGTCGCTGCAATTGATGCAAAACTTTATTGGCTTGCAGGCATTGGTTTCCTTGCCAGTGTCGTTGGTGCGTTTTATTATCTACGCATTATCAAAATTATGTGGTTCCAAGAGCCAGAAGGTGAGCAAGAAGAAGGTTTTGTACCAATGGCAAATGAACTGCGCTTGGTATTAACAGCAAGTAGCTTGTTTGTTGTCCTATATGTTCTTTTTGCTGGCCCACTGTTTGAATTAACAACAGCTGCATCTGGTTCGTTCTTTTAATGGTTCTGGCTGGGTGAATGTGAATAAAGTGGAGACGTCAAAAGACAAGATGTCAAAAGACAATTCGCAAGAAGCACGTTTACCATTAGGCTATTCTCGTGCCCACCAACAAGAAGTTATCTCCACTAATGCAACATGCTTAACCATGGCAGAAGCAGGCGCTTCTAATGGGTTATGGATTACTGCATCCTCGCAAAAATCTGGTCGTGGTAGCAGAGGGCGCGAATGGGTTTCTTCAAAAGGCAATTTGTTCGCATCTCTTTTATTAATAGATCCATCAGCCGATAATCAACTGCACACACTTACATTTGTGGCGTGTTTGGCAATTAAAGATGCGATTGAAAAACTCAACAAAAGTGCAAATAATTTAGTTCAGCTTAAATGGCCAAATGATGTATTGTTAAATGGCAAAAAAGTCTCAGGCATATTATTAGAAAACCATCTCATACAATCACGCAGAGCCATTATTGTTGGTATTGGTATTAATGTTGCCCAATTTCCGCAAGAAACGCTTTATCCAGCGACATCATTGAGCCAAGAAAATATTGACTGCCATATAGAATTTGTTTTCGAGGCTCTATCAGAAGCATTTGCAAATCGTTTAAAACAATGGAATGAAGGGTTTGGTTTTGAAGCCATTCGCCAAGACTGGTTGAAGCAGGCCGCGGGCTTAAATGAAGCCATAAGAGTGAAGTTTCCAAAGGGACGTAATCCAGAAGAACTGGTTGGTATTTTTGATGGACTTGACGAAAATGGAATGCTGCGGTTAGAAACATCAAAAGGCATAATTAAAAAAGTGTCGGTTGCCGATATATTTTTTACATAAGCACCTGATTAGGGCAAAAGGACATCATGAAGAATTCAGAATTATTTTTTATCCCGCTTGGAGGCGTGGGCGAAATAGGCATGAACTTGGCCCTATACGGTTATGGTTCAGAAAAAGACCGCGAATGGATAATGGTTGATTGTGGTGTGACTTTCCCAGGTGCCGATTTACCTGGTGTTGATCTTATTCTTCCAGATATTAGTTATGCAAAAAGTCTTGGTGATAAGCTGAAAGCCATCGTCATAACACATGCACACGAAGACCATTACGGTGCTCTATTGGCGTTGTGGCCTGAATTTAGATTGCCTGTTTGGTGTACGCCCTTTACAGCTGGCATGTTGGAAGCAAAAATCCAATCTGAACGTGAAGCAGAAAAAATTGATGTTAAAGTGTATCGTGCAGGCGATAAATTTAACGTTGGCCCTTTTGAAATTGAAGCAATCCACGTAACGCATTCCATTCCAGAACCAGTTTCTTTGGCGATTAAATCTCCATTGGGCACAGTCATTCATACTGGCGATTGGAAATTAGACGACGCACCAACGCTTGGTAAAAATACAGATCAAGAAGTTTTTACCCGTTTAGGCGATGATGGGATTTTGGCACTAATTTGTGATTCTACAAATGCCATGCGCGATGGCGTATCTGAATCAGAGCAAGCGGTTTCAAAAAATCTTGCTAAAATCATTCAAAACTCTACAGGCCGTGTAGCCCTCACAACATTTTCGTCAAACGTTGGCCGCATACGCTCTATCGCACAAGCCGCTGAAAGCGTTGGCCGCCGTGTTATGTTAATGGGCCGTTCCATTAGGCGTGTCTGTGAAGTAGCCGATGAGTTGGGGTATTTAGATGGACTGCAAGAATTTGTAACCGAAGAAGAATTCATTTCAATTGATCGCAACAAGATCGTTATTATCTGTACGGGTAGTCAGGGCGAAGATCGCGCCGCCATAGCTAAACTGGCAAGAGATGAGCATCCGCGCGTTCATTTAACCCCAGGCGATACGGTTATCTTTTCTTCACGTACAATTCCAGGAAACGAAAAGCCAATACTTGATATTATGAATCAATTTATCGAACGTGGTGTGAAAATCATCACCGATAAAGATGATTTAGTCCACGTATCAGGTCATCCGCGCATCAATGAATTGGAAAAAATGTATTCTTGGGTGCGACCAACAATTTCTGTCCCAGTTCATGGTGAGGCGGCTCACTTATCTGCTCATGCAAAACTTGCGGGTGGTTTTGGTGTGCCACAAGTAGCACCTGTTCGTAATGGTGACATGTTACGCCTAGCACCTGGTAATGCCGAAATTGTTGGCAATGTACCCTTTGGGCGTATTTTCAAAGATGCAAAGATCATTGGCAACGAAGATCAAATTGGTGTCAAAGAGAGGCGTAAACTTGCCTATTGCGGCGTTATATCCTGTTCCATTGTTGTAGATCGTCATGGCAATATGGCAGATGAGATTGACATGGCATTGCATGGCTTGCCTGATATGACCAATGATGGACATCCATTTGAAGATGTTGTGTATGATGCGTGTGTTGGGGCTATCAAAAGCATTCCGCCTAAAAAGCGTAAAGACACAGCATTGGTTGAAAATGCAGCCTTTAAAGCCATAAGATCAATCGTCCATGACGAATGGGGTAAAAAGCCTGTTGTTACGGTTTTTGTCTCAAAGATTTAACGAGGTAGATTATGATTGGTAGATTGAACCACGTAGCCATTGCTGTACCAAGCTTAAAGGCTGGTATAGCAACCTATGCAAATGTTTTAGGTGCCAAAGTAACCAAGCCTCAAAAATTGCCTGAACACGGTGTAACAGTCGTGTTTGTTGAATTGCCAAATACAAAGATTGAACTATTAGAAGCTTTGGGCGAAGGCTCACCTATTACTGCTTTTATTGAGCGCAATCCTGCTGGTGGTATTCATCATATTTGCTATGAAGTACCTGATATAATAGTAGCACGAGACAAATTAATTGCTGATGGCGCTAGAGTTTTAGGTGCAAAAGATGGGCAACCTGCAGAACCAAAAATTGGCGCGCATGGAAATCCAGTTTTGTTTTTACACCCAAAAGATTTTTGTGGCACCTTGGTAGAATTAGAAGAAGTTAAATAGGAGTAATATAATGGCACCACTCACACTTTTTGCTTACTATTTTATATTTTGGTGGCTGACACTATTTGCTACGTTGTCCATTGGTTTGCGCACTCAAATAGATGAGGGCGAAGTTACATTGGGTACTGAGGCGAGTGCACCAGCCAAGCCGCGTCTGCTTAAATCAATATTGCTAAACACAGTTATCTCATTAATTGTTTTTGGTTGTTGGTATTATATAACCCAAGTTATGGGCATTGGCATTGCAGAAGTAAGAGAATACTTTCCACGTCGCCAAAGTTAAGCCACCAAGCATTATAGTCAATCAATCTGTTTGCTTATTGGCAAACCACAGCGTTCCTATGCCCGATATTACAATTATTACCAGCCCAATTAATGCTATGTTATCTGGTAAATCTTTAAATACGAAATAACCAAATACCGTTGCAACGACCAATTGGCTGTATATGAGTGGTGCAACTATGCTTGCAGGTGCATTTCTACTCGCGAAAACAATAATTAAATTCCCAAAGGCAGAACCCAGAGCGCTAATTGTGAGCAATACAATCGCTGTGAAATTCAAACTTGGAAACTGCATACCAATATTAAACGGTAAGATAATGCATGAACCTATTATCAATTGCGATATAAGCAAAAATCGAGGCCTATACTTATTAGCCAACCATCTGGTCGTAACAATAAATGTACCGTGAATACAGCCCGCTAAAAAGCCAAGCCCAATTCCCTTTGTTACGCCAAAGCCCGGTTTAACAACGAGTAAAACCCCTATAAAACCTAAGATCACTAATAACAAACGCACAAAGGTTACACGTTCTTTGAGCAGGGTTGCTGACAAAATAAACGCAATAATGGGGGCTATAAAAAACGCACCAAATACATTTGCCATTTGTTCTGTTTTAAGCGCAGTTAAAACACAAACGATACCAACAGCTATTAAAGAAGATCTAAATAATATTGGCCAAGTTATAAGCAATTTTAGCTCTTTAAATTGCAAGCCGCTAAAAGGAAGTAAGAATAATACCGCGATTACAAATCGTGCGCAGGCAACAAATAATGGCTCAAAGCCGAGCCGTGTTAATTCTTTACCAGCAGTGTCGCCAATCACAATTAAAGTAACTGATAATATAACCAGGCATGCAGTTTTAATAAGAGGGGTTTTTGAGCCAACTGTCATTGTCATTTAAATATCTCGTAATAATTTTAAAATAATTGGATTAATATAATCTGGGCGCGTTAATGGGATCATGTGCCCACCAAGCTCTGCTTCTATAAAATTCCATTTTGGTGCAGAACTTGCCAACAAAGACATCAATTCTTTAATTGCAAAAACAGTATCTTTCGCATGTATTACATCAACACTTGAAGTAATATTATTAACCCATTGATCTAATGATGTATCTTCTTTAAATATTGCATCCCATTCATAATGAGTTTGCTGCAAGCCATGAATAAATTTTTCTTTACGTGTTGCTGGCGTTGCATCCCAAGAACCTTCACCATTCCAGTAATCTGAAAACAGTAGTGCCGCTTTTCCCCAATTGCCAGCTTCTCCGAGAGACTGAACTGTTTTTCTAATACTATTAATATTATCAAAACCATCTAAGCGCCCATGCTGTTCTAAAAGATAAAATGGATTGGGCTCGATAAGAATTAGCTTTGAAACATTTTCGCTGAATATACTTGCAGCTTTCATGGCAACAGAACCGCCAAATGAATGGCCAATGAAAATGACATCCTCGCCCTCTTTAATAAATTGAGATGCTAACAAAGCTTGGTCTTTAAAACTTTGCGTATTGCGTGTTTTCCAAGGTGTCGTATCGCCATAGCCAAACATGTTGATAGCAATGGTATGATATTCATCGCTTACATGCACCATTAGTTTGCGCCATTGCTTAGCGCCTGCAACACTTGAGTGAAACAATATAACTTTTGGGGAATTGGTATTGCTTTTACCAGCTTCGATATAGTCTACATTGATGATTTTGTTACTCACTTATCACGTCTTATTTAAGTCCAGTTGTACCAATAATAATCACACATACAATCAAATATCCATCAGTATATTTACCGATTGGTTGGCACATGCAAGTGTGCCCCCTAATTCCCTTTAAGCCTTGTATCCCTCTAAGAATAGGGGTTTAAAGGGGAAACATAGATAAAAGTGATTCTGGATTATTATGCGCCTTTCTCAGTATTTTTTACCACTCATAAAAGAAACCCCAAAAGAAGCAGAGATAGTTTCGCACCGCTTAATGTTGCGTGCTGGAATGATTAAACAGCATTCTGCTGGTATTTATTCTTGGTTGCCAATCGGCTTGAAGGTTTTAAATAAGATAAGCGCCATTGTGCGCGAAGAGCAGAATCGCGCAGGCGCTGTAGAAATTTTGATGCCGACATTGCAACCAGCAGACTTGTGGCGCGAAAGTGGTCGTTATGATGCCTATGGTGCTGAGATGCTACGCATTAAAGATCGTCATGATCGTGACATGCTATACGGACCAACAAACGAAGAAATGGTTACCGATATTTTCCGCTCTTATGTGCGTTCATATAAAAGCCTGCCACTTAATTTATATCACTTGCAATGGAAATTCCGCGATGAAGTGCGTCCACGTTTTGGTGTGATGCGTGGTCGTGAATTTTTGATGAAAGATGCTTATTCATTCGACATTGACGAGGCGGGTGCGCGTGCGTCTTATAACAGAATGTTTGTGGCCTATCTTCGAACCTTCGAGCGCATGGGTCTTAAAAGCATTCCTATGCAAGCAGATACTGGCCCAATTGGTGGTGATTTATCGCATGAATTTATCATTCTAGCAGACACAGGCGAGAGTGAAGTATTTTGCGATAAAAAATTCTTAGACATGAAGGCTCCGCCAGCGGATGTTGATTTTAGCGATGATGAAGCAATGGCCGACATCGTAAAACAATACACGACGCCTTATGCTCGCACTGAAGAAATGCATGATGCAGAGATGTTTAGCAAAATTGATAGCGGCTCGCAGGTAACTGCACGTGGTATTGAAGTTGGTCATATATTCTATTTTGGAACCAAATATTCTGAGGCCATGAATGCCAATGTAATGGGACCAGATGGTAAAGAGCATCCAGTGCATATGGGGTCTTACGGTATTGGACCCTCACGTTTGGTTGCGGCAATCATAGAAGCATCACACGATGAAAACGGCATTCGTTGGCCTAAAGGGGTTGCACCGTTTGATGTTGGTATTATCAACATGAAACCTGGCAATGAAGGGTGTGACGAAGTTTGCAATAAATTCTACAAAGCACTCACAGCCACAGGCCAAGACGTATTGTATGACGACACAGACAAACGCGCTGGCGAAAAATTTGCAATGATGGATTTAGTAGGTTTACCAATTCAAATCATTGCTGGACCACGTGGTGTGGGCGAGGGAACTGTAGAAATTAAAAATCGTAATGATGGTAGCCGCGAAACACTAAGCGTTGACGAAGCGCTTAATAAGCTTACATCACTTACTTAATTAATTTAGGACTTAATTTATTTAGGGGCTTTGTTTGACCAACGTTACTCAAGAAGAAACTGTGATAGGTGCTGCAAAGCCATTTTCTGCATTTGAGTGGATGATAGCAGGGCGCTACTTGCGCTCGCGCCGAAAAGACAGTTTCATCTCTGTTATTGCTGGATTCTCATTTTTAGGCATTATGCTTGGTGTTGCCACCTTGATTATCGTCATGGCTGTGATGAATGGTTTTAGGGCAGAATTACTAGATAAAATCCTTGGGTTGAACGGTCATATAATTGTTTCACCCATCGATGGCGAACTAACCGACTATGAAAAAGTGTCAGCGCGTATTAATGGCGTTGAAGGTATTAAAATTGCAATTCCAACCGTAGAAGGCCAAGCGCTTGTTTCTAGCGGTGAGGGTGGTTCTGGCGCACTTGTACGTGGTATTCGCGAAGCAGACCTTAAAAATATGCCTTCTGTTGCAGCGAACATCAAACAAGGCACATTAGATGGCTTTGACACAAAAGTAGGTGTTGCAATTGGTACGCGCATGGCGGCTAACCTTGGCCTTAGTCTTGGCAGTGATATTACGGTTATTTCACCAGAAGGTGATGTAACGCCATTTGGCACGACACCGCGCGTAAAAGCCTATCCAATCGTTGCGCTGTTTGAAGTTGGTATGAGCGAATACGATTCTTCTTTTCTGTTTATGCCGCTAAAAGAATCTCAATTGTATTTTAATAAAGAAGGCTATGTGTCTTTTATTGAAACCTTTGTTGACGATCCAGACAACGTTCATCAATATCGCATACCCATTGAAGAGGCTGCAGATCGACCGGTGTTTTTAAGTGACTGGACGACACGCAATGCAAGTTTTTTTAGAGCTTTAGCAGTTGAACGAAACGTTATGTTTATGATTTTAACGCTCATTGTTTTAGTAGCCGCGCTTAATATTGTTTCTGGCCTTATAATGCTGGTTAAAGATAAGGGACGCGATATCGCAATATTGCGAACCATGGGCGCAAGCCGAGGCGCGATGCTTCGTATCTTCATAATAACTGGCTCCGCAATTGGTTTTGTGGGTACACTTGCCGGCGTTACTTTAGGGCTATTGGTTTGCTTAAACATAAAATCTATTCAAAGATTTTTCTCTTGGATTACAGGTCATAATGTATGGGACCCAACGGTTCGTTTTTTGACTGATATTCCTGCACAAATGGACCCAACCGAAACAATTCTAATTGTGGTTATGGCATTGTCGCTATCCTTTTTGGCAACCATATTTCCAGCATGGCGGGCAGCACGCTTAGATCCTGTAGAGGCGCTACGTTATGAGTAATGATAGAAACATCACCTTAGAAATGACAGGTGTGAACCGTACCTATGAAGAAGCCCACGGCAAACAAGTGGTTGTGCTTCGCGAAGCTGATTTAAAATTGTACGCAGGCGAAATGGTTGCCCTGGTTGCTCCATCAGGCGCAGGTAAATCAACTTTGCTACATTTAGCTGGTTTGCTAGAAAAGCCAGATGCTGGCGTGATTAAAATTGGTGGACGAAACACTATAAACCTAGCTGAAGATAAACGCACCGCATTGCGCCGCGATGATATCGGCTTCATTTATCAATTTCACCATCTATTGGCAGAGTTTACGGCTTTAGAAAATTTAATGATTCCCCAAATGCTGAGAAGCGTTTCAAGAGAAAATTCTGAAAAAAGAGCAATGGAACTGTTAGATTTTATGGGCATAAGCCAACGCGCAGATCACCATCCTTCTGAACTTTCTGGTGGTGAGCAACAACGCGTTGCAATCGCTAGAGCAGTGGCCAATCAACCAAAGCTACTTTTGGCTGACGAACCAACGGGTAATTTGGACCCAGAAACATCTGATCGCGTCTTTAAGATGCTTCAAGAATTGGTGCGTTCTACGGGGCTCTCTGCATTAATTGCGACTCATAACCATGCGTTAGCGCGTGAAATGGACCGTTGTATTACGCTTGAGAACGGAAAATTAGTTACGCTTAAACTGTAACTTTAATTTATGAAAATAAATATATAATTATATCAATAGGTTAGGGCAACTAATTGGTTAGCCATTCAGCAGGGTTGACTCTTGTATAAAAATAGAACATAAATAGAACATACAGTAAACATAAAGTGTTTTAAACTTCACAGTTTAATTTATTTAGGAGAATGTTCATGTTTGTTTCAGTTCAAGATATTGCATCACTTGGTACTATTGGTTTGTTTTTAACTGCTATTTTCACTTGGGGCGAAATTTTAAAATTCGTAGCGTAGTAAATTGCTTAAGAGTACGTTTGTCACCATGCTATAAATTATTGCTTATAATTTGTTAAATGTCTTGAGTGATCGCTACGTTGCACTTGTTATTTTATTTTAGAAGCGTAAATCTTGTTCTTTACGGAGCAATATTACAGTGTCTAAAAAATCAGATCTTCACGATCAATTAAAATCAGATAGAAACACACCTTTTGGTGGTGTTGCCCATTCATTGGATATGGCAAGTGATAAAGCCAGTGAGGGTGCTTCTCTAAAAAAGCCGACCTTTGTGCATTTGCATACCCATTCTGCTTTCTCGCTTCTTGAAAGTTCATTGCAACTTGCAAAGCTTATGGATTTGGCAATTGCGGATAATCAGCCAGCTCTAGCTGTAACAGATCGTAACAACCTTTTTGGCGCTCAAGAGTTTTCTACCAAAGGCGCAGGCAAGGGCTTGCATCCGATCATGGGCGTTAAACTTGCGCTTCATATGGATGATGAAGACACAGAACTAAACCCTAAAAAGAATGTAATGCCCGAACTTCCATTCATTGTGCTGTTAGCAATGAACGAAGAAGGATATGGCAATCTTGTTCGTTTGGGCAGTATGGCGCACATAACGAGCCCACAAGACGAAGAAGCTAATGTCAATGTAAACCAAACCTATGGCCCTCATATTAGCCTTAAAGAATTACGCACGCATTCAAATGGGTTGATATTGTTAACTGCTGGTAATGAAGGGCCTATCAACAAAGCGATCATTGCAGGCAATAACGATCTTGCTCAAGCAAGATTGCAAACATTGGCAGCATCGTTTCAAAATCGTCTTTATGTCGAAATCCAAAGACATGGCACGCAAGAAAATCCACAAGAAGAAACGCATGAGAACCCTCTACTTCAATTAGCCTATAATTTAGAATTACCAATTGTTGCGACTAACCAACCTTATTTTCCTGCTAAAGATGACTATGAAGCGCATGACGCTCTTATTTGTATATCTGAGGGTGTGGTTATTGATGCAGATGATAGGCGCCGTTTAACGTCTGAGCATTACTTTAAATCACAAGCTGAAATGGCTGCATTATTCGATGATCTTCCAGAAGCAATCGAAAATACCATCGAGATCGCCAAAAGATGTGCTTATCGCGCACCTACCCGAGATCCTATTTTACCACGTTTTGCGCAAGTAGAAGAGGGCGCCGACGCTGATGCCGCGCTAAAGGCAGAAGTAGATTTATTGCGTAAAAATGCCCGTGATGGACTAAAGCAAAGATTAGATGCCTCTGGACCCTGCGAAGGTTTTACCGTCGAAGAATATGAAGAACGTTTAGAATACGAACTCGGCATCATCGTACAAATGGGTTTCCCAGGTTATTTTCTGATTGTTGCTGACTTCATTCAATGGGCAAAAGACCAAGGCATTCCAGTTGGCCCAGGCCGTGGTTCTGGTGCTGGTTCTCTAGTTGCATTTTCTCTTACAATTACAGATATCGACCCATTACGTTTTAAACTCTTGTTTGAGCGTTTTTTGAATCCCGAACGTGTTTCCATGCCAGATTTCGATATCGATTTTTGCCAAGAACGTCGCGAAGAAGTTATCAAATACGTACAAAATAAGTATGGCCGCGAGCAAGTTGCTCAAATTATTACCTTTGGTTCATTGCAAGCGCGCGCCGTGTTGCGTGATGTCGGCCGTGTTTTGCAAATGCCATATGGTCAAGTCGACCGTATCGCCAAACTCATTCCAAACAATCCTGCCGCGATGGTTACATTAAAAGAAGCGATTGCTGGCGAACCCAAACTGCAAGAAGCGGCAAAAGAAGAAGAAATTATTGCAAAGCTGTTTAACATAGCGACAAGACTTGAAGGTCTCTATCGCCATGCGTCTACCCATGCAGCTGGTATTGTGATTGGCGATAGAAAATTAGATGAACTAGTACCGCTCTATCGCGACCCACGTTCAGACATGCCAGTGACGCAATTCAACATGAAATGGGTTGAGCCAGCAGGCCTGGTTAAATTTGACTTTTTGGGTCTGAAAACTTTAACGACATTAAAAACAGCAGTCCAATTTGTTGCAGAGCGCGGTATTAAGGTAGACCTTGATTCTATCCCAATTGATGATGAACGTACTTTTGAAATGTTAGCGCGCGGAGAGACTGTTGGCGTTTTCCAATTGGAAAGTGCAGGCATGCGCAAAGCCCTAGTGGGCATGAAGCCAGATTGCTTTGAAGATATTATTGCGCTTGTGGCACTTTATAGACCGGGCCCAATGGAAAATATTCCTGTCTATAACGCCCGTAAAAATGGTCACGAAGAAGCTGATTATTACCACCCATTAATTGAAGACATTCTCAAAGAAACCCACGGCGTTATCATCTACCAAGAGCAAGTGATGCAAGTAGCACAAGTCATGGCTGGCTACTCACTGGGCGAGGCTGATATTTTGCGCCGTGCCATGGGTAAAAAAATTAAATCAGAAATGGAAAAACAGCGCGGTGTTTTTGTAACTGGCGCTCAAAGAAATAACATTTCAAAATCAAAAGCTAATGAGATTTTTGACCTACTGGCAAAATTTGCCAATTACGGTTTTAACAAATCACATGCAGCAGCCTACGCATTGGTATCATATCAAACAGCCTATATGCGCGCTTTGTATCCTATTGAGTTTTTAGCGGCCTCAATGCAACTTGATTTGGGTAATACCGATAAATTAGCAATCTTTAGACAAGATACAAAAACGCACGACATCGAAATTGTCCCCCCGTCTGTAAAAACATCCAAAGTAGGGTTCTCTGTTAAAGATAAAAAGATTTACTATGCGCTTGCCGCCATCAAAGGTGTTGGTGCAACTGCTGTTGCAAACCTTGTAAATGAACGTGAAGAAAACGGACAATTTAAAAGCTTAGAAGATTTCTTTTCTAGAATTGACGTTCGGTTGGTTACCAAACGTACGCTTGAAAACCTTATTTGTGCTGGCGCGTTAGATTGCTTTGGTCCAACACGAGAACAACTTTTAGCTGGCATGGATAGATTGACAGGTCATGCTTCTAGATTACAGGCCGACCGTGAAAGTGGTCAAAATGATATGTTTGGCGGCGGCGGTAATGATGAGGTTAAAATTGAGTTACCTGAGATTAGGCCGTGGCAACCATCAGAAAAATTGCAACGTGAATTTAATGCAATGGGCTTTTATCTATCTGCGCATCCGTTAGACGAATACCGTGAACTTATGGAAAAAATGCGAGTTCAACTCATCAATGAATTTGAAGTTTCTGTAAGGGCAGGGTCAGCCGCTGGCAGGCTTGCTGGAACAATTACTGCAAAACAAGAACGCAAAACCCGCACAGGAAAATCCATGGGGATCATAACAGTTTCAGATCCATCTGGGCAATATGAAGCAGTGATATTTGAAGAAGCGTTAAATCGTTTTCGAGAATTATTAGAGCCGGGAAATTCGGTAATACTTATGGTGGGCGCCGAGATGCGCGAAGAGGGCATCTCGATCAGAATTCAAAATGTCGAATCACTTGAAGAACAAGCAGCCCGTGAACAACGAAATTTACGTATTTATCTACGCGATGAACAGCCGATCAAAAGCATTAAAGAAATGTTTGTTGGTAAAATGAAACCACCGCGTGGTGAAAGTAGGGTCTCTATGATCGTCATTCAAAACAACGGACAAATGGAAGTAGAGATGCAATTACGCGAACGCTTTAAAATGTCTTCACAAGTTGCCAGTGCGCTAAAAGGCGTGCCTGGCGTATTAGACGTAGAGTTGGTTTAGTTCGTTTAAACAAAAAAGGCGCCCTTAAGCGCCTTTTCACAACATTGCGTATTACTATTTTTTGCGACTGGCTTTTAACGCCTGATCCAAATCAGCCATCAAATCATCAGCATCTTCAATACCAATAGACAAGCGAACAACGTCTGGGTCAGCACCTGCTGCCTTCTTTTGTTTATTTGTCAATTGACTGTGCGTGGTAGAAGCAGAATGAATAACCAATGAACGCGTATCGCCAAGATTTGCAACATGGCTGAAAATTTCCAACGCATTTACAAATTTCTTACATCCTTCAAATCCGCTTTTAAGCTTAACGGTGAACAACGCACCAGCGCCTTTTTTCATATATTTTCTAGCGCGGCTTTTATAAGGCGATGATTTCAAACCAGCATAAGTTACTTCTTTAACGGCCTTATGGTTTTCAAGCCATGTTGCAATTTTCATCGCATTAGCAACATGTTTATCCATACGCAGGCTAAGGGTCTCAATACCCATTAGCGTATAATGCGCACCTTGAGGGTTCATGGTCATGCCTAGGTCACGCAGCCCAATCGCAATTGAGTGGAATGTAAATGCCATTGCACCCAAAGCTTCATGGAAGTTTAGCCCATGATAAGCAGGTTCTGGCTGTGATAGAGAAGGGAACTTATCATTTTGCGACCAATCAAACTTACCGCTGTCAATCACACAGCCACCTGTCACAGTGCCATTGCCTGTTAAATACTTAGTGGTTGAATGCACAACCAGCGTTGCACCATGTTCAAATGGATTGCATAAATATGGTGTCGCAGAAGTATTATCGACGATAAGCGGAATGCCTGCTTTATCTGTTATCTTAGAGATTTTCGCTAAATCAGTAATGTAGCCACCAGGGTTTGCTAAACTTTCACAAAATACTGCGCGCGTATTTTCATCAATTGCGGCGGCAACTGCTTTTGTGTCATCAAAATCTACAAAAGTACAAGACCATCCAAAGCGTTTAATGGTAAGGTTAAACTGAGTAACCGTGCCACCATAAAGGCGAGTAGAGGCTACAATATTTTTACCCGGCCCCATAAGCGGGAACAAAGCCATAATTTGTGCGGCATGACCAGAAGAACAGCACACTGCACCGGCGCCACCCTCAAGTGCGCAGATACGATCTGCTAATGCGCTAACAGTTGGGTTAGTTAAACGCGAATAAATATAGCCAACTTCTTTAAGCGCGAAAAGATCAGCAGCATGGTCTGCATCTTTAAAAACATAGGCAGTTGTTTGGTATATAGGCACTTGTCGTGCACCAGTGGTAGGATCTGGTTGAGTACCGGCATGTATTTGTAGCGTATCAAAGCCTTTTATATTTGTATTTGACATATCATTCTCCCTCAAAAATAACTTATGATTATCATATCAAATATTGTTAGGAGAAAGTTGACTAAACGGCAAGTAAATCGCAAGTAAAAGGTCTTTTATATTTAACAGAAATCTCTAGGATGATTTGCACTTGCATCTTAGTGGAATTTACACTAAAGACGCGCTTATTCCACACGCGGGATACGTTTTTGGCAATTCAGCCCCTAGTTCTTAATTGAACCTGGCACAGCTTTAAACGATCCGGTGACTTGCAAATGGTTTGCAGTTCATTCCCCGCGGAGGTTCAACCGGTAAAAAGGAAATAAAGACATGGCTCTTCCTGAGTTTAATCTACGTCAGCTATTAGAAGCTGGCTGTCACTTTGGTCACAATACACATCGCTGGAATCCAAAAATGGATCGTTACATTTTTGGCGCGCGTAATAACATTCACATCATCGATTTAGCGCAAACAGTACCACTGTTGCACCAAGCTCTTAAAACAGTATCAGATACTGTTGCAGGCGGCGGTCGCGTTCTTTTCGTTGGTACTAAGCGCGCTGCATCTAGCACAATTGCTGACGCGGCTCAAAAATCTGCACAATACTACGTGAACGCACGTTGGTTGGGCGGAATGCTAACAAACTGGAACACAATTTCTAAATCAATTAAACGTCTACGCACAGTTGATGAACTTTTGAACAGTGATGCTGCTAACCAGCTTACTAAAAAAGAGCGTCTAACACTGACACGTGAGCGTGATAAGCTTGAGCGTGCGCTTGGTGGTATTAAAGACATGGGCGGCATCCCTGATCTTATGGTTGTGATCGACACAAACAAAGAAGCCAACGCTGTTCAAGAAGCTCGCAAGCTTAAAATTCCAGTAGTTGCTATTCTTGATACAAACTGTAACCCAGATGTTGTAGATCACCCAATTCCCGGTAACGATGATGCTTCAAGAGCAATCGCACTTTATTGCGATCTTATTGCACGTGCGGCCCTAGACGGCATTGCACGTCAACAAGGTATTGCAGGCGTTGATCTTGGCGCATTGGAAGAAGCACCTGTTGAAGAAGCGCTTGCTGCACCTGTAACTGAAGCGGCACCTATTGCTGCGCCAGTTGAAGCGGCGCCTGTTGAAGCGCCTATCGCAGAAGCTGCACCTGTAGAAGCACCTACAGCCCAAACAGCTGCACCTGCTGACGCAACATCTTCTGACGATGCACCATTGTTTGCAACACCAGAAGGTGAGCCAGATGATCTTAAGAAAATCTCAGGCGTTGGCCCTGTTCTTGAAACTAAATTGCACGCATTAGGCATTACTAAATTTGCTCAAGTTGCTGCATTCTCTAAAGAGCAAATCGACCAAGTTGATGACCGTCTTTCTTTTAAAGGCCGCATCGAGCGTGACGAATGGCTTAAGCAAGCAGCTGAACTAGCTAAAGCTTAAGTATTAATTCGGTGTTTCGCCGCACATGCCAACCTTATGGTAAATGGGTATGAAAATTGGCGAAACACCCCTTATATATCCTTAATTAAATATCTGCCAGCGCAAAACTGCTTGGCATTATACGAAAGATAAAAAAATGGCTATTACTGCTGCAATGGTTAAAGAGCTGCGTGCAAAATCTGGCGCAGGCATGATGGATTGTAAAAACGCATTGACTGAAAACGATGGCAACATCGAAGCGGCAATGGACTGGTTACGTACAAAAGGTATTTCAAAAGCTGAAAAGAAATCTAGCCGCGTTGCTGCTGAAGGTCTTATCGGTATAGTTCAAGCTGGCAACAAAGCTGTTGTTGTTGAAGTGAACTCAGAAACTGATTTCGTTGCTAAAAACGATCAATTCCAAGGCATAGTACGCGACATTGCTGCAACTGCACTAGATACAGACGGTTCTGTTAAAGCTATATCAGCTGCGCCACTTAAAGGTGGCGACAAATCTGTTGCTGAAACTTTGACTGCTGCAATTGGTACAATTGGCGAAAACATGAACCTTCGCCGTTCAGCAAAGCTAGAAGTTGCTAACGGTGTTGTTGCTGGTTACATTCACAATGCAGCTGGCGAAGGCCTAGGCAAAATTGGTGTTCTTGTTGCTTTAGAATCAACAGGTGATGTTGTTGCACTTGAAGCAATTGGCAAACAAATTGGTATGCACATCGCTGCGATGAGCCCATTGGCTGCTGTTAAAGAAGACATTCCACAAGATGTTGCTGACCGCGAAAAAGCTATTTTCATGGAAAAAGCACGTGAATCAGGCAAGCCTGAAAACATCATTGAAAAAATGATTGTTGGCAGCATGCGTAAATTCTACGAAGCAAACGTTTTGATGTCTCAAACTTTTGTAATCGACGGTGAAAACAGCGTTGAGCAAGCATTGAAAAATGCTGAAAAAGAAGTTGGCGCTCCTATTGCACTTAAAGGCTTTGTTCGCTTAGCTTTGGGTGAAGGCGTTGAGAAAGTTGAAGAAGATTTCGCAGCTGAAGTTGCTTCAATGACTAAATAAGTCATTAGACTTAGATTAAATTATATTATATTAGAGGCGTTTCGTTTATCTAACGAGGCGCCTTTTTTGTGTCCCGATTATATTTTACCTATTAAATTTAGGTATTCGTGACAATCTCGTATCCATCGTGTATCCAGATGCAAATTAATTAAAACAGCGATTCCATAAGTTATGACCCATAAACCTGATTTAAAATTCAAACGCGTACTTTTCAAAGTTTCCGGTGAAGCATTAATGGGCGATCAGGGATTTGGCATTGATCCAAAAACAACGGCCCGAATTGCGCAGGATATTTCTAACGCTGTTAAATTAGGTGTACGCGTTGCTGTTGTCGTTGGTGGCGGTAATATTTTTAGAGGCGTAGCGCTTGCTGCAAAAGGAGCCGACCGCGTAACAGGCGATCATATGGGCATGTTGGCGACCGTTATGAATGCAATGGCACTTAAAATGGCTTTAACAGAAGCTGGCGTTAAGGCTTGTGTCTTATCTGCCATAGCAATGCCTGAATTTTGCGAAACTTTTAGCCAACGCGCATTGGACCAACACTTAGATGCTGGCAATGTGGTCGTATTTGCGGCGGGTACTGGAAACCCATATTTTACCACAGATACGGGTGCTGCCTTACGCGCATGTGAAATGAAAGCAGATGCACTCTTTAAGGGGACGCAAGTTGATGGCATATATTCTGCAGATCCTAAAAAAGACCCAAATGCGACACGGTATGAAAACATTACACATGCCCAGATTATAGAGCAGGGACTGGAAGTGATGGATTTATCAGCAGTAACCCTTACTAAAGATGCCAATATTCCAATTGTTGTATTCTCACTGCATCAAAAGGGTGAATTCGTGAAGATATTGCAAGGTGAGGGCCGTTGTACGATAGTATCCAATTGATCTTTCAGGTATAGCTAAGACAAATCATTACTCATATTGAGTTGAAACTTAAGAATTAGACGCAGGAACAAACAACATGTCCATAGATATTTCAGCATTAAAAAAACGCATGGATGGCACTGTCAGTGCATTAAAGCATGACCTAGCAGGCCTTCGGACAGGTCGCGCTTCTGCCGCTTTATTAGACCCAATCATGGTCGAAGCATATGGGCAAAAAACACCAATCAATCAAGTGGGTAACGTCAATGCGCCAGAGCCACGTTTAATAACAGTTCAAATCTGGGACAAAACTATGGTTGGCCCTGTTGAAAAGGCCGTTAGAAATGCTGGTCTTGGACTAAACCCAGTGGTAGATGGGCAAAATTTGCGTATTCCATTGCCTGAACTTAACGAAGAGCGCCGCCGCGAATTGGTTAAAGTGGGGCATGAATATGCTGAAAAAGCCAAAGTAGCCATTCGTCACGTAAGGCGTGATGGCATGGAAGAAATTAAAAAAGATGAAAAAGACAGTGCTATTGGTAAAGATGAAGCACGCTCTTTGTCTGATGACGTTCAAAAAATGACTGACGACCATGTAACACTTGTCGATAAAACAGTTGCCGATAAAGAAATTGAGATTATGCAAGTATAAGTTTTTCAACTTATCGCAGATGCTAAATGTTAGATAATAATATTGAAATGACATTTGGCAAAAGGAGAGCAGCATTATCTGCAGCTGTATGAATTAAGGTGGTAATGAGCTTACAATGGCCAACAGTAAAGATGCGATAAGTATAGATACACCACCAGAACATGTTGCCATTATTATGGATGGCAACGGTCGCTGGGCAAAGCGTCGTGGTCTTGCAAGACTGCAAGGTCATAGAAGTGGCGTAGACACCGTAAAACGCATTGTAAAAGCAGCAGACATACAAGGTATAAACTACCTAACGCTTTATTCTTTTTCTACTGAGAATTGGTCCAGACCTCGTGAAGAGGTTGGAGAGCTGATGAACTTACTAAAAATGTTCATTCGAAAAGATCTCGCAGAATTACATCAAAGAAATGTACGTCTTAAAATTATTGGCGACAGAAATACCATTCCAAATGACATTGGTCCATTACTGCTAGACGCTGAAGCGCTTACTAAAGATAATGTAGGCCTAACGCTCATTATCGCATTTAATTATGGCTCAAGAGACGAGATTAAACGCGCGATGCAAACCATTGCAACGAAGGTTGCAAATGGCGAGTTAAAGGCGGATGAAATTGACAATGAGACAATTTCTAATCACTTAGATACCTCAGGCATTCCAGATCCTGATATGATTATTCGCACAAGTGGCGAATCTAGGCTTTCTAATTTCTTAATGTGGCAAGCAGCCTACAGTGAATTGATTTTTGTGGATTGTATGTGGCCAGAATTTACGGGCGATTCTCTTAAAGAAGCGATCATCGAATTTAATTCTAGGAACAGACGGTATGGCGGATTAGAAGATAAAAAACCCAAGGAGGTCAGTAAGTAGGCATGAGTGGAGGAGAAAATAAAAGCGTGAAGAAAACAAAAAAAATATCAGTTCAAAATGTAACAGTGAAGAGTTCAGTCAAGAGTAATGGGAAATACTCTGAGCTACCAATGAGAATAGCGTCAGCAATTGTATTGGCTATCTTTACGCTTTATGCCACTTGGAAAGGTGGGCTGACATTTTCTTTACTCTCATTAGCCGCTTCTGTTCTTATTTTTTTAGAATATAGATCAATAACTTCTGCTAAATTACCCCTAAGGGTCGCAATTTTTTGCTTTGGTTTTTTATGTATTTTATGGGCAAGCTGGTTCTTACAAGATATTCGTAACGGCATCTTTATTTGCTTAGCTGGTTTGGTTGTTATCGGCATGTGGGAATATCTGATCCGCAAAAGCCTTTGGGGACCACTAGGTATTTTATATGCCGCGCTTCCTTTTATTGGACTTAGTGCATTACGCGCAGGTGACTTTGGAATGTTGATTATATTACTGCTATTTGCCACTGTCTGGGGCGCAGATACGTTGGCATACTTTTCTGGTAAAACCTTTGGTGGCGCCAAATTAGCGCCTAGTATTTCACCAGGAAAAACATGGTCTGGCTTTTTTGGTGGCGTTGTAGGCGCCTGTATTTTAGCCTCTGTTGTTTTAGTTTGGTTTGATTTTCCCATCACCATACTGTCCATCATCGTCATCGTAGCACTTGCTCTATTAGCGCAAATTGGTGACCTATTCGAATCTGGATTAAAGCGTCATTTTGGTGTTAAAGATTCCGGTAAAATAATACCGGGTCATGGCGGAGTATTAGATCGCATAGATGGTTTGATCTTTGCGTGCGTAGCCACATTTGTTATTGGCGCTGTATTTACTGGTATCAATCTGTATTCAGGTGAAATTCCAAACTGGATAGCGATAAATTTATTAACTGCGCCTTTATAAAGCCTGATTATAAAATCAATCTATAGCCAAACATGTCACATTAAAGCCTATTGAAACTAGTAGACTGTTTTTACAAACACTCCTATAAGCACAAAAGTATTATCTGGCATTTTCAAGATTCAGTTTTGACACAAGATTTCGTATTGGAATATTAATGGACTTTTTAAATTCAATTGCAGCTTCTGGTTATGACCTAATAAGCATTCTCATTCCATTTCTAATTGTTCTTACCATAGTCGTCTTTTTCCATGAATTAGGTCACTTTATGGTCGCGCGTTGGAATAAGGTAGACATTGATACGTTTGCAGTTGGTTTTGGTAAGGAATTATTCGGATTCAATGACAAACACGGCACACGCTGGAAATTTTGCCTGATACCTTTAGGCGGATATGTTAAATTTGCAGGCGATGCAAATGGCGCTTCTATGCCAGATGCAGACGCAACTGCAAAAATGACACCTGCGCAAATTTCAGGAAGTTTTGCCCACAAAAGAGTAGGGCAACGCGCTGCTATTGTCGCCGCGGGGCCAATTGCAAACTTCATTTTGGCGTCAATAATTTTCACATTTTTAGCCATGACAGTTGGGCGCTTTGTGTCCGAACCGCGCGTCACAGGCATTATTGAAGGCGGAGCGGCGCAGGCTGCAGGTTTTCAAGTTGGTGATCTAATCTTAAATATCGATGGCGAATATATAGAATCTTTTACCGATATCCCCCCAATTGTCGTTCCAAACCCGGGTCGTCCAATGGAAATTACCATTAACCGCGATGGTGTAACTAAAACAATTACCGTAACGCCAGATCAAATTGAACGTGAAGATCCATTTGGC
>NVRK02000005.1 GCA_002400845.2 Hyphomicrobiales bacterium | reverse complement strand
GGGCCGTGTCTCAGTCCCAGTGTGGCTGATCATCCTCTCAGACCAGCTATTGATCGTCGCCTTGGTGAGCCATTACCTCACCAACTAGCTAATCAAACGCGGGCTCATCCAATACCGATAAATCTTTCCCCCGAAGGGCGTATACGGTATTAGCGTTCGTTTCCAAACGTTATTCCGTAGTACTGGGTAGATTCCCACGCGTTACTCACCCGTCTGCCACTCTCCCCGAAGGGAGCGTTCGACTTGCATGTGTTAGGCCTGCCGCCAGCGTTCGTTCTGAGCCAGGATCAAACTCTCAGGTTTGAAATTGAGATTTTAATCCGACTAATTTTGATCATTTTCAGTACAAGTACCTACTCGTGATCGGTCACGCATAAATTACCTTATCACCGAAGTGATAAGGCGAATTGACAAGAACATTTTTTTACACACCTAAGGCCTCAATCTTGCGATCAAGTCCTTGGTATTTAAGTAACATTCTCGAAACGTGTTAGTCAGTGTCTCTTTCGAACGTCATCTAACTGAAGGAATTCAGCGATGCGTTCAGCAGGAACTCTGCCACCCACGTTTCTCTTTCTTCATATTCACTTGTCAAAGAACCAATACATAACATGGTAAACCATGCGGATATTGTCGGCCGTTGGACTGTAGATTTACAAGTAACTTACTCAGTAAATCAGGCTTCCGGCCTAGGAGAACACCTTGCGGTGCAGATCTCTTTATGATGTTTCAAGAGCGAAGCAGTTCATCGCTTGCGACGTTGCCGCTCTCGTTGTGTGGGTATATAGACTCCACAAACCCCAACTGTCAACGAACTTTTTCAAAAAAAGCTTCTTTTTTCAATTCTTTTTTACAACAAATACTCAACTGCATAAAAGCGGCTAAAAAGACGAAAAACAGCCCTTTTCTGCAAATTCATAGTCAACACTTTATTAACATTTGGCAACGGATTTGATCTCATCTACTAGAAAACAGCACCTACAAACGTTAAATCTGACTCAAATCTGACAAAACAGAGTCTAAAACTGGATAAATGGGTAAATTACCAGATAAATATACTTCAAAAAAATGCAGATTCTTTTAAATTAGTTTGGATTCATGAGAGAGTGATAAGAGAGCTGAATGCTCAAAGTTGTAGCGCACTTGTAACGACTTAATATGAGTAGTAATCATGGCGCTATTTGGCGCGTGTGCAACCAACACGCAAGCAACCTTTTTCAAAAATTGTTTGTACCTATTTTCAAATAATCATTAATTTTTTCAATCCATGTATAATGACACATATTATCTGAGGTATATTTATGAGAATAAAAAACGCAAAAAAATTAGTTGTTACGTCACATATGCCGTGCATGATTTCGATCAAATAGAATTTCTGCACCTAATCAATGCTATTGAAATTATTTAGATAGTTTTATTTTACACAATCACGAAATTTGACAGCAACAAACATTCCTCTATGCTTATTTATAAGCACAGCAAGGAGGAAGCTGAATGCTTAATGATGCATTATTACTTGGCTCAGATGGAATTCCAATCGATCACGGACCAAAAGCAATCTCAAATGATTGGGACGAAGTGCGAGACTTTTGTAAAAAAGTCTATATGCCTTACAAAATTGACCCACTTGGTAGATCGTCGCGTCCTGATGCGACTCTCATTTCTTCAAAAATTGGAGACATAACACTAACTAGATTTTCTTATGGTGTTCCTGTTCATTTATGTGAGTTTGATCCTGCGGCGGGAAACATCTTAGTGTTAAATACACTTCGCGGCGCATTAAACCATAAATATGGCGAGCATTCACAAACCTGCACAGGGGTTGGTGAAAGTTTTGTAGTAGATTGCTCGCGAACCGATTATTGGCTAGACGCCGATCAAGATCATATGCAACTCAATTTAACGATACCTCACGATACAATTGCGACAATAGCAGAACGTTGGCTTGGTTTTTTACCAGACGACAACTTATGGACAAAGCGTGTCAAATTTGGTGGGCAATCTTCAAATTGGCAATCCTTGCTTAAATATATAACAAGCTCACTAAACTCAGATTTACCACTTCAGGCAGACGATGCAATAAGTCGGCATCTAGAAGAAATCATCTGTATAGAATTATTGAGAGAATGGGCTAATGGATCAAATTATCGCCTCGACCATGGTGGCAGATCCGCAGCACCCTATTATGTGAGACATGCTGAAGAAATATTGCGAGATGAAGCGCGCGATGCACCAACCATTACAAATATAGCCAAAAGGGTTGGTGTTACAGGACGCACATTAAGCAATTCATTTTTACGTTTTCGCGGAATTAGCCCTAGAGCATTTCTAGCAAATTGTAGACTTGATGGTTTCAGACAAGATTTAAAAACATGCCCACCAGAAATAACGATTGCTCAAATTGCAAGCTGTTGGGGATATATAAGCTTTGGCCCATTAGCGGGTCGTTACAAAAGCCGGTTTGGTGAAACACCTTCACAAACAAGAGCAACAAGTCACTCTAAGATTTAAACACCTACCAATCAGTGACTATTGCTACACTTGAATGACAGCACAAATATTTTTCTTCATTTAACCTCTCACTTCTAATGACAAAATATTCTGGGAGGAAATTATGAGTACTTTACAAAAACAATGCGATAAAATCTTAAAAAATATAACAAGCGGAAACGACAGAGTGCCGGGGGTTGTTGCAGCTGTCACCGATAAGAATCATGACATTTATTCAGGCGCAGCGGGAGAGCGCATTATTGGTGAAACGCCAATGGATGATGAAACCGTCATGGCAATATTTTCAACAACCAAAGCCATAGCAGGAACAACGGCATTACAATGTCTGGAAGAAGGCTTGTTAGATCTAGACGCGCCAGCCAAAGAATATGCGCCAGAGATTGGAGAACTTCAGGTAATCGAAGGCTTTGATAACAGCGGCAATCCAAAATTAAGAAAGCCAAAATCAGATATTACGACACGCCAATTGCTACTTCACACTGCTGGCATGGGTTACGATTTTTTCAACGAGACTTATTCTCGCCTAGCCACAGATCATG
>NVRK02000049.1 GCA_002400845.2 Hyphomicrobiales bacterium | reverse complement strand
CTTGATCCAAATGAGCCTGAAAATGTTGCTATTGCTGTTGAAAAATTGGGTCTTAAACATGTGGTTATTACATCGGTAGATCGTGACGATTTGGATGATGGTGGGGCGCAACATTTTGTAGAAACCATTGAGGCTATTCGTAAACATTCACCTGACACGACTATTGAAATTTTAACACCAGATTTTTTACGTAAAGAAGGCGCGTTAGAAACAGTAGTCGCGGCAAAGCCAGATGTGTTTAACCATAACTTAGAAACGATACCGTCTAACTATTTAAAAGTTAGACCGGGCGCGCGTTATTTCCATTCCATTCGTCTGTTGCAACGGGTTAAAGAGCTAGATCCATCTATTTTTACTAAATCTGGTATTATGGTTGGCCTTGGTGAAGAACGTAATGAAGTGCTTCAATTGATGGATGATCTGCGTACTGCGGATGTAGACTTTATGACCATTGGTCAATATTTGCAGCCAACCAAAAAACACCACAAAATCATTAAATTCGTTACGCCTGATGAATTTAAATCTTATGAAACTATCGGCTATTCAAAAGGCTTTTTGTTGGTTTCATCTACACCGCTAACGCGTTCATCGCACCATGCTGGTGAAGATTTTGAAAGACTGCGTGCTGCACGCGAATTGCAGTTAAAAGCAAATTAGACATGCCAAGCTTTGAGCGTAAACATAGCGTTAATTTTAGCGCTCGCAATATGTTCGACCTTGTGGCTGATATTGAGAAGTATCCTGAGTTCTTGCCGTTATGCGAAAGTTTGAGTGTTCAATCACGCCGTGAGAAAAAGGGCAGAATATTGCTTATGGCCTCTATGAGTGTTGGCTATAAAGGCATTAGGGAGACTTTTTCTACCAAAGTTATGCTACATCAAGAGGCGCACCAAATTGATGCGCAATATATTGATGGGCCTTTCAAGTATTTAAACAATCGGTGGGTGTTTGAAGAAACTGGTGACAATTCTTGCGACATAATTTTCTTTATTGATTATGAATTTAAAAGCAAAATGCTTGGCGTATTAATGGGCTCAATGTTTGATAGGGCTTTTAATAAATATGTTACAGCGTTTGAAGAACGTGCTTCAATCATTTTTAACTCTGGCGAATAGATAAGCTTAGTGCAAATTTCCCGTATTTTCTTCGTCATCATCTGGTAGGCCAAAAGCAACAATCATTTCAAGGGCCGCTATTGCAGATTGATTGCGAATTTCATCGCGGCCAATATTGCCAAATTTAAGCTCTTCCACAAACATGCCTTCTGGACCTGCAACGGCAATATAAACAAGACCAACTGGTTTTTCTTGCGTCCCACCATCTGGTCCTGCAATGCCTGTAATTGCCGCTGATATATCTGCTTTAGAATTGTCTAAGCAGCCTGCTGCCATTGCCATGGCGGTTTGAGAGGAGACCGCACCAAACTCTGCAATGATTTCTTCATCAACGCCAATTTGTTCTGTTTTAGCTTGGTTTGAATAGGTTACAAAACCACGCTCAAAAACATCGGATGAGCCAGGGATTGATGTCAGTAATGCTGAAATTAAGCCGCCTGTGCAAGATTCGGCTGTTGCGACTTTGAAATTAACTTCACGCAATTTTACGAGTACATAATTTGCAATGTCTGGTAATTCTGGATCAATCTTCATGACATAAATACCGCTGTTGCTGTGGCAATAGATGCGATTCCTTCACCGCGTCCTATCGATCCAATTTCTTCATTTGTGGTTGCTTTAACGCTAACACGCTCGACAGGTAGCTTGCAAATCGCAGCTATGTTTTCGCGCATTGTTTCACGAAATGGACCGATCTTTGGAAACTCGCATATAATCGTAATATCCATATGTGTTATCGTACCATTTTTAGCGCGAACAAGTTTGCAGGCATGAATTAGAAATTGATCTGAACTAGCACCTTTCCACTTTGGGTTGGAAGGTGGAAAGTGACTGCCAATATCGCCAGCACCAATCGTTCCGAGCAATGCATCTGTGAGGGCATGCATGGCAACATCAGCATCTGAATGACCGTCCAGCTTTTTATCGCTTGGAATTTTAATACCACACAATATTACGCCATCACCGTCTATTAGTCGGTGAACGTCATATCCATTGCCAACTCTTAAATCTGGAATTTTAAATTGCTCAGTCACGTCTAATATTTTCTTCGCGTTGTTTAAGTCATCAATTGTCGTTATTTTAGTATTGGATGCTTCGCTTTCAACCAAGCTAACATCCATGCCAGCCCATTCTGCTAATGCTGCATCATCTGTTAGGTTTGATAGGCCTTCTGCACGCGCTTTCAAATGGGCTGAATGAATTTGGGAGTAAACAAACCCTTGAGGTGTTTGAGCCAGATATAGATTATCACGTGGTACTGTCTCTTCTACAATATTTTGTGAATTTGCCCTTTTTATTGTGTCCGCAATTTTTGTAGCAGGAAGAGCGCATTTACCTGATCTAATATTAGAAAGCGTATTAGAAATAATGTCGTAAGAGACAAAGGGCCGAGCCGCATCGTGGATTAGTACTTTATCAGGACTGTATTTAGATAAGGCTATTAGACCTTGGGCGCAACTTTGTTGTCTGCTTGCGCCACCAAAAACGGGTTCTAGTAGTTTTTCATCTGGTAAAGTCGTGTTCTTATAGATTTCAGAATCGTCTTTATGAATGACGACTTGAATAAAATGAATTTCTTCGTGATTGATAAATTGATCGATGGCGCGTTGTAAAACAGTTTTACCATTTAAATCTTGATACTGCTTAGGTGTTACGTTAGGGGAGGTGCTAACTCTAGTTCCTCTGCCACCTGCAACGATTACAACTGTATTGACGCCCGACAATTTTCAATTCCTCAAAATACGATTTTGTATCAATGCCTTAATTTAGAGCAATAAGCTACCCTACGATACTGCACGAATGACGCATATACACAAAACAACACTTGTAACGATAATGGTTATTGTCTAAAAAAGAGGCAGATGGATTTCTGTGTAATTTTTGAGCAGTTGTTTTTTGCTTTTGAACTTAAAAAGAGGCATTTTTGAACCCAGATATGGATCATTCTACTCTCAATGTTGGAAACAGTTTTGGTGCCAGAAATGGTGTCGATGTTAGTACAATTGACGAATTTAGCAAATGTATAAGCAATCCTGATGGTAATCGCACATCTATGTTTACTCAAGAAATATCTATTGGTTCTGTTCAAACACGAAATTCTGTTTTTTTAGCGCCTATGTCTGGTGTGAGTGATGTTCCATTTAGGCGAGCCGCTTGGAAAGCTGGTGCTGGTATGGTGATCTCTGAAATGGTTGCTAGTGAATCATTTGTGACTGGTAACAGTGAAATGCATTTGAAATCAGAAAGTGCTGGATTACCAATCCATATGGTTCAGTTAGCAGGGAGCGAAGCTGAGTGGATGGGAAAAGCTGCAAAAATAGCTGAATCAAATGGCGCAGATATCATTGATATTAATATGGGCTGTCCAGCAAGACGTGTTACAACTGGTTATTCAGGCTCTGCACTCATGCGCGATTTAGACAATGCGCTTACCTTAATTGATGCTGTTGTGGCGGCTGTAAAAGTACCTGTTACGCTAAAGATGCGGCTTGGCTGGGATCACGATTCAATTAATGCGCCACAATTGGCAAAACGTGCCGAAGATGCTGGCGTTCAATTAATTACAGTTCATGGTCGTACACGCTGTCAATTTTATAAGGGTGAAGCTGATTGGAATGCGGTGAGTGCTGTTAAAGAGGCGGTGAATATTCCTCTGATTGTAAATGGTGATATCTGTGATCTAAGCACCGCAAATGAAGCCATGGTTTCATCGGGTGCTGATGGTGTGATGATTGGACGTGCCAGTTATGGTGCGCCAGACTTACCAGGGCTTTTGGCAGATGGTCGCGATTTGAACAACACTATATCTAGGCATTATAATTTAATTGAGCATTACACTGACATGATAGAATTCTTTGGTTCTGCTGTAGGCGTTCGCATAGCGCGAAAACATGTAGGGTGGTTTTTTGAGCAAGTTGGTGATGTGCCAAGTCATCAAAAACAAGAAATCATGAAAAGTTTGGACCCGGAGCGAGTAGCCAGAATATTAGAATTCATAATGCAAAATTCTGAAAATTATAAAAAACAAATGGGGTGTGCAGCATGAAATTTTTTAAACATAAATTTATTAGTCAGTATTTTTTTAATGGAAGCTAAGAAATTGAAAAATGATCATTCGACAGTTGCGCCTGATGTACTTGATGCTTTGCCTCATCCAGTAATTATGGTTGGCAACGGAAATCAAATTGTTTACGCCAACCAATCAACTGAGAATTTTTTACAATCTTCTTTGTCGATTATTTGTAAGCGTTCTATTGATTATTTCATGCCATTTGGCAGTCCAGTTTTGGCGTTGGTCGAACAAGTGCGGAACACGAATTCAAGCTTTAATGAATATAAAGTCGATGTATCTTCTCCTAGGTTAGGCAAAGATAAATTGGTTGATGTGTATGCGTCTACTTCTAGCGCTATTGAGGGCGCTGTTGTGCTTCAGTTTTTGCCGCGTGGTGTTGCAGAGAAAATCGACAGACAATTAACTCATAGAGGGGCAGCTCGTACGGTTACAGGACTTGCTGCCATGCTGGCGCATGAAATTAAAAACCCGCTTTCTGGAATAAGAGGCGCGGCACAATTATTAGAGATGTCTGCCAGTGACGAAGATCGTTCTTTAACGCAGCTTATAAAAGATGAGACAGATCGGATCGTTCAATTGGTTGATAGAATGGAGGTCTTTTCAGATGATCGCCCATTGGAACAAGAGCCAGTTAACATACATGCAGTTTTAGAGCGGGTTAAAAAAATAGCTTCTAATGGCTTTGCAAAAGACATTGTGATTTCTGAAAAATACGACCCGTCACTTCCGCTTGTAAAGGGTAACCACGATCAGCTTGTGCAAGTTTTTTTGAACTTAGTGAAAAATGCGGCAGAGGTTACTCAAAATAAAGAAAATCCAAGCATTAAATTAGAGACAGGTTTTAGGCCTGGCGTTCACTTATCTGTGCCTGGCGCAAATGAGCGCGTGGCCTTGCCGATTGAGTTAATTGTACATGATAATGGCTCAGGCATTTCTGAAGATATTCTCCCTTATATTTTTGATCCTTTTGTTACAACAAAAACAAATGGTTCAGGTTTGGGACTTGCCTTAGTTGCTAAAATAGTTGGCGATCATGGTGGTGTTATTGAATGTGATAGTGGTTCGACAGGCACTAGTTTTAGAATTTTACTACCTATTTTTAAAGACAATTCACAAAAGATTAAGCAAGGTAAAAATGCTGGAGAAAAAGTATGAGTAAGGGCGTAGTATTAGTTGCTGATGATGATACAGCGATCAGAACTGTGGTTAATCAAGCGCTTTCGCGCGCTGGATTTGAAGTTCGTGTGACATCGAATATTGCAACATTGTGGCGCTGGATATCTGCTGGCGACGGGGATGTGGTTGTAACCGATGTTGCAATGCCAGATGGAAACGCTTTTGAATTATTGCCTAAGATTAAAAGAACGCGTCCTGACCTACCAGTCATCGTAATGAGTGCGCAGAACACGTTTATGACAGCAATTACAGCTTCTGAAAAAGGTGCATATGAATACCTTCCCAAACCCTTTGATCTTCAAGAATTAATTACAACAGCAAGTCGTGCAGTTTCAGAACCTAAAAAGTCCAATGCGCCTTCTAAAACTTTGGAAGATGAAGGGGATCGCATGCCACTTGTGGGTCGTTCGCCTGCAATGCAAGAAATATATCGGGTGTTGGCGCGTTTAATGCAGACCGACTTAACCCTAATGATTACGGGTGAATCTGGAACAGGTAAGGAATTGGTTGCCAGTGCATTGCATGAATATGGCAAACGTAAGAATGGTCCATTTGTTGCGATTAACATGGCTGCTATTCCAAAAGACTTGATTGAATCTGATTTGTTTGGTCATGAAAAAGGTGCTTTTACTGGAGCGATAAATAAATCTGCAGGTCGATTTGAGCAGGCAGAAGGTGGGACACTTTTTCTTGATGAAATAGGTGACATGCCAATGGATGCGCAAACTAGATTGTTGCGTGTTTTACAACAAGGTGAATTTACTTCTGTTGGAGGGCGTACGCCTATTAAAACAAATGTTAGAATTGTTGCCGCAACCAATAAAGACCTTCGTATATTGATTAATAAAGGTTTGTTTAGAGAAGATCTATTCTTTCGCTTAAATGTTGTGCCATTGCGTTTGCCACCTCTTAGAGAGCGTGCAGAAGACATTCAAGATTTAGTTACTCACTTTTTAGCAATTAATGCGAATGAAGGGTTGGGGGATAAAACCATCGATCAAGGTGGTTTGGATGTTATGCGTAGATATGCATGGCCAGGTAATGTGCGTGAATTGGAAAACTTAATACGCCGCGTCGTCGCGTTGTATCCTCAAGAAGTTATAAGTTCTGAAATCATTTCAAGTGAATTAGATTCTTCAAAATCATCTACAGCAGAATATGCAGTGCCTGGTGAAGTGATTGCAGATATTTCACTTGCAACAGAACATTGGTTAAATGATTATTTTAATGGATTTGGTGATGCTCCGCCGCCACCTGGTCTGTACCAACGTGTATTGCGTCAAGTTGAAAAGCCACTGATTACTGCGACCTTAGCGCTGACTAGGGGCAACCAAATTAAGGCTGCAGAATTGTTGGGTGTTAATAGAAATACATTGCGTAAAAAAATAAGAGATTTAGAAATTCAGGTTGTTAAAACGCATTTTTAAATATCTTTTGCTTTTTAACATTTGAAGTTTGTATTCTGATTGTACGGTTGCTTGTATTCGCATATTGGTTGTTGGAAATAATTGCTTGAAATTATTGCAACCTGACAATTGACGTAGTGTTTCATTTTTGCAACATTGCTGTTGCAGTATTGCAACACAGATTCTGATGTTATTCAGATTCTATTTTTCTTAATGAAATGGCGACGCAATTTATAATGGTAGTTGAAAAAGTCGATAATAGTGAATTGGCTCAGGCTGCCAATGTTGCAGCTTCGAGAGAAATGAGAATTGAGCGTAATTCTTGGAGCCGTTTTTTTGGCTTTGTTACTGTATTAGCACTCTTAATTTCTGGAACTATTACATTTGTTATTCTCTTTGGTTTAACCCCAATAGAGCCTAATGATCGTATTGTTCGTGCTGCATTAATTGTGAACACATTTATAGCGATTATTCTTGCCTTGTTGATTTGGGTTGAGGTTCGAAAATTAATTCGTTCACGGCGAAATGGGCGTGCTGCAGCAAGGCTCCATATTAGAATTGTAGGTTTGTTTGCTCTGGTTGCCGCTATACCAGCTATCTTAGTCGCTATTATTGCCAGTGTTACTTTAGACATTGGTTTGGATAGATGGTTTGAACAACGAACTCGTATGATTGTTGATAGCTCTATAAGCGTCGCTAAAGCGTATGTCGATGAAAGTGCGCGTGTGCATGTGAGTTCAACGATTTCTATGGCGAATGATTTGGACAGTGCTCGGCGTGTTTATAGTTTAGATAGGCGTAATTTTAAAAATGGGATGGCGGCGCAAACCAGAGGGCGCGGTATGTTATCGGCAGCCCTTGTGCGAGAAGATGGCACAATTATAATTCAAACTGATGCATCTAAAGATATAAATGGGATTCCACCTATTCCGATGGATTCTCTTGAGAAAGCAAAGAAAGGTGAATTGGTATTTATACCACGCGGTAATAGTAATATTGTTGGTTCTGTATTGAAAATGCGAGAGATACCCAACGCATTTTTATACACCATTCGAGCGCTACGAGCAGATGTGCTTCAATCTTTAGTCTTGATGGAGCAAAATACCACAGAGTATGATAAATTAGAGAACAATAGATTGCCCGTGCAATTAACATTTGCTGTGCTTTATCTTTCCGTGACTTTGATGGTTTTACTATGCGCTATCTATATGGGGATCAGTGTTGCCGATAGATTTGTGCGGCCTATTCGCCGGCTAATCACAGCGGCTGATGAGGTGTCTTCTGGCAATTTAGACGTTGCTGTTTCGACCATTCATACGGAGGGTGATTTTAAAAAATTGAGTGATACTTTCAATGTCATGATTTCAGAATTGAAAGAACAGCGCACGGAATTGGTTAAGGCTAAAGACAATATTGATCGAAGAGCTAGATTTACTCAGGCTGTTTTATCTGGTGTTTCTGGCAGCGTGATTGGCGTTGACCAAAACGGCATTGTACAAATTGCTAATAGAGCTGCACAGGCAATTTTTGGCAAAAGTGTCATTACCAATAAACATTTTAAAGATGTTAATGAGAGGCTTTTTGAAGTCTTTAAATCTGCTAAATTAAGTGGGAAAGGCGAATACCGTGAAGAAGTTACGATTAATATTAATGGTCAATCTAGAAATTTAAATGTTCAAGTAACTCAAGAGACGAGACCATCACGAGATCATTCATTTGTTATTACAATCGATGATATTACCGATTTGGTTGCCGCTCAAAGAAGTACTGCTTGGTCTGATGTAGCGCGCCGTATTGCGCATGAAATTAAAAACCCACTCACACCAATTCAATTGTCTGCCGAGCGCATTAAAAAACGCTACAGTAAATACATTACGCAGGACAAAGAAGTGTTCGATCAATGTACTGACACGATAATTCGTCAAGTTGGTGATATTGGTAGAATGGTTGATGAGTTTTCATCCTTTGCTCGCATGCCAAAACCAGTAATGGCTAAAGGAGATGTTTCGTCTACTGTTCAAGAAGCCATGTTTACACAACGTGTCGCTAATCCTAATATTGAGTTTGTTTTAGATGTTGGTGCAAAAGGTCATTACAGCCTGTTCGATCAACGTTTATTATCACAGGCATGTATTAACATCATCAAGAATGCTGTTGAAGCTATTCAAAGCGCACAAGAAACAGGGGCAATCCGAAAATGGAAAATCGGCGTGAATGTTTATCCTCACAACGACACTATAAATATTGATGTTGTTGATAATGGAATTGGCTTTCCCAAAGAAAATCGTCAACAATTATTAGAGCCTTATACAACGACAAGGTTAAAAGGTACGGGGCTTGGTTTAGCGATTGTACGTAAAATACTTGAGGATCATGGTGGCAGTATTGAACTTATGGATTCACCAGAATTATCTTTAGGTGGAAATGGCGCAATGATGAGATTAAAATTACCAAAAGTAGAAAAACAGAGCGAACAAAAAACTAATAACATTGGGGGCGGTTTATGATGGTTGCAGACATTTTAGTAATTGATGACGAAAAAGATATTCGCGAATTGGTAGCGGGTATTTTAGAAGATGAAGGTCACTCTGCACGCATGGCGGGGGACAGTGATTCTGCTCTTGTTATTATTAAACAACGCCAACCGAATTTGATATTTTTAGATATCTGGTTGCAAGGGTCTAAATTGGACGGTTTAGAGCTACTGGAAGAAATTAAAAAAGATCATCCAGATGTTCCTGTCGTAATAATATCAGGGCATGGCAACATAGAAACCGCTGTATCAGCAATACGAAATGGTGCTTTTGATTATATTGAAAAGCCATTTAAGGTAGATCGCTTATTGCTTGTTGCTGAGCGTGCTCTGGAAAATATGAAGCTGAAAAAGCAGGTCGTTGAGCTTCAGCAAAAAAGTTCGGATATGCCGAGTTTGATCGGCAACTCTTCTGCTATGGGGCATTTGAGGCAGACTATAGAGCGCATTTCACCAACCAATAGTCGAATTATGATTGTTGGTGCATCAGGGTCTGGTAAAGAACTGGTTGCGCGAACGATTCATGCTCAGTCAAACAGAAGTGGTGGCCCATTTGTAGTTTTAAATGCTGCGCAGATTACACCTGAACGCATGGAAGTAGAGTTATTTGGTACAGAGGCTAGCGTGTTAAAAGCTGGCAGTAAAATTGGTGCTTTAGAAGAGGCGCATGGTGGAACATTATATATCGACGAAGTTGCTGATATGCCTCGCGACACGCAAAATAAAATATTACGTGTTTTGGTTGAGCAGCAATTTGAACGTGTTGGCGGTGATACGAGAGTAAAAGTTGATGTTCGTATCTTGTCTTCAACCGCACGTAATTTAGAAGCATTGGTTTCAAATGGTCATTTTAGAGAAGACTTGTTTCATCGCTTGGCTGTGGTTCCATTACGTGTTCCACCTCTTAGTGAAAGACGCGAAGATATCTCTATGCTTGTCTCTGCCTTTATGGATCAAATTTCACGTCAATCTGGTATTAAACAGTGTACGATTGGTGAAGATGCAATGGCTGTTTTAGAGGCCCATGATTGGCCTGGTAATATAAGACAATTGCGCAACAACATTGAACGTTTGATGATTTTGTCTCGTGTTGAAGAGGGCGGTGTGATTACCGCTGATATGTTGCCTAGCGAAATTGGTGAGATGTTATCAAGTGCTGGAGGTAGTGATTCGGAACATTTATTGTCCTTGCCGCTTAAAGAAGCACGTGAAGCTTTTGAAAGAGAGTATTTGGCAGCCCAAGTGGCTAGGTTTGGTGGTAACGTATCAAGAACTGCACTATTTGTTGGTATGGAAAGGTCTGCTTTGCACCGTAAATTAAAGTCACTTGGTTTGTTTGAAAAGAAAGTCGAAAATCAGACTGATGATAATTCTGCTGATGTGTTGACGGATAGCTCAACAAATGAAATGAACACTGCTAAATAGAATTGCAAAATTAAATTTTGAGCAAATAATATTAAGGGCTAGTTTGCAGCGATGAAAATTATCATTTGTGGCGCAGGGCAAGTTGGATACGGAATTGCGGATAGATTATCGTCTGAAGGCAATGATGTATCCGTAATTGATAGTTCAGCTGAACTCGTACAAAACATTCAAGATAAATTAGACGTTCGTGGGTATCATGGACATGGTTCACATCCTGATACGCTTGCATTAGCAGGTGCAGATCAAGCTGATATGATTATTGCAGTGACCTTGCATGATGAAGTTAATATGGTTGCTTGTCAGGTAGCCCACTCTTTATTTTCTGTACCAACGAAAATTGCTCGTATTCGCTCACAAAGTTATAGAAAATCGCATTGGCAAAATCTTTTTGCTCATGAACATATGCCAATTGATGTTATTATTTCTCCTGAAGTAGAGGTTGCAGAAGTAATATTGCGTCGTATTTCATTGCCGGGCGCGCGTGATATTGTGCCATTTGCTGAAGATCGCGTTCATATGTTGGCTATTGATTGTGATGAAGAATGCCCAGTTATTGACACACCTTTAAATCAGCTGAGTGAATTATTTCCTGATCTAAATGCAACGATTGTTGGTATATTGCGCAATGGGCAGATGTTAGCGCCAAGGTCTAGCGATCAAATTTTGCTTGGTGACTTAGCTTATGTAATTACAGAACGCAGCCAAGTTCGCAGAACTTTAGGAATTTTTGGTAAGGAGAAACCAGAAGCTGGTCGTATTATTATTGCTGGTGGCGGTAATATTGGTGTTTATCTTGCTAGTCGTATTGAAGAATTAATGCCAAGTGCGCGGGTGAAAATTATTGAACAGTCTCGCGATGTAGCAATATCAATGTCTGATGATTTAGACCGCAGTGTGATTTTACATGGTAGTGCACTTGACGAGCAGCTGTTGATGGAGGCTGGTGTTAAGAATACCGATCTGATGGTTTCTATTACGAATGATGACCAGGTTAATATTTTGTCTTGTGTATTGGCTAAAAAACTTGGGTGTAAATCTAATTTGGCTTTGCTAAATAATTCGGGGTATCATGGTTTTACTAATTCGTTAGGGATAGATAATTTTATTAATCCTCGATCGGTTACAATATCTAGGGTGTTGCAACACGTTAGGCGTGGTCGTATTCGCGGCGTTTATTCTTTACACGATGGGTCGGCAGAAATTATTGAAGCAGAAGCTTTGGATACATCCCCATTGGTTGGGAAGCCATTGAAGGATTTGGAATTGCCATCTGGTGTCAGAATAGGCGCTATTATCCATGATGATGTTGTCTTAAGACCTACTGGCGAAACGGTAATAAAACCTAAGGATCGTATAATCATGCTCGCGCTTTCTGAGCGTGTTCACATGGTTGAGCAAATGTTTAGAGTTAGCCTTGAATTTTTCTAGGAAAGCGATCAACTCACCATGATTACGGCGATACACTATATTGCATTATTAGGTACTTTATTATCTGCATCCCTTTTGGGACCGGCTCTTTTTGCCTATGCACAAAATGAAATTGATGAGGCAATAAAGCTTAGTTTATATGCAACTTTGGGCGGTTACTTTTTTTATTCACTGCTCATGGGAGTGCGTGGTCGAAGGCATGATTTGAATAGAGTGAATACGATTTGCCTTGTTCTGATTAGTTGGACGTTGTTTCCAGTTTTGCTGGCTATCCCTTTGTCAGATTTGTTTGTTATTTCGTATGGGGAAGCTGTTTTTGAAGCTTTTTCTGCGTTCACTACAACAGGTGCTGATGGCATAAAAAATGCAGCATCATTACCAAAATCTGCGATTTGGTTAAGATACCAAATTCAGTGGTTAGGTGGGTTTGCAACGCTTGTCACATTCACATTGTTTTTAGGTTCAATTCGTATTGGTGGTTTGCCATATCGCTTTACTGGTAAAACAGAAAAATCAATTGAAGGTAAAGCGCTTACCAATCGATTTTTATGGTTGTTAGGCCAGTTTTATTTAGGCTTTTCATTGGCAGCTTTTACGGCGTTTTTAATTTGCGGAATATCGCCATTGCAAAGCATACTATTAACGAGTTCTGCTGTTTCAACTGGTGGTTACATTACCAATTTAGAGAGTTTGGGAAGCTCTGTAATGTTGGTATTTTCTCTGTTTTTATTCTTGGGAGGGACCAGTGTTTTTTGGCATAGATCATTGCTGTCTGTTGATACCAAAAAGCTACGTTCCCATAGAGAGAGTTATATTATTTTGTTTATTATTGCTTTGCTAACGATTAGTTTTTTCTATGCTGTCATAAAGGTATCTGGAAATAATTCTGGTTTTATTGCAGTTGCAAGTGAATCTATTTTTAATGCAGTGTCAGTAGCTACCACATCAGGCATTGAATCAAGACCTGGTATTTTTGCACTATTGTCACCTTTATTATTACTTTTCATAATTTTCATAGGTGCTGGCGTATATTCTACAGGTGGCGGTGTTAAAATATTTAGATTAGGGGCAATGCTTTTTCACACGTCTCGTGAGTTATCAAATTTGGTGTATCCAAATGGGGTTAATAAATCTGGAGCTGGTGGTGAGAAGTACACAATGTTTGAGATGAATACGATTTGGACAATGTTTTGTGCTTGTGTCGTTGTTGTTGGGGGGGGCTCTATTGCGCTGTCATTGTCTGGCCTTAGTTTTGAAGCATCAATAACTGCTGCCATTGCAACCTTCTCAAACGCGGGGCCATTTTATTCACCACAATGGGTAGCGCATGGTGCGCAAGGGTGGCCAGAATATTTTGAAATGAATTTAAATCAAAAGTATATTCTTTGCTTGATTATGCTATTTGGGAGGTTGGAAATTATTGCTATAATAGCTGTTATTAATCCATTTTACTGGTACCAGCGGTAGAAAATAAGTGGTATTCGTTCAATGGTTGCGTTTTATCGTTTGATAATTTTATCTACACTGATTATATGTAATTTATATCAGTGGGGTTGTTGTAATTTCAAAAACAGCTACCAAGTAACAAATGAATGTACTATACGTGTGTTCTAAAAAAAATGTGTACAAAGTTGTACGGGGATAAATACTATGGCTGATCGGCCGCAAAATTTACAAGATGCCTTTTTAAATCAGGTACGAAAACAAAAAATACCTTTAACAATCTTTTTAGTGAATGGGGTAAAGCTAAATGGTGTTGTAGGTTGGTTTGATAATTTCTGTGTATTATTAAAACGGGATGGCATTTCGCAACTCGTTTATAAACACGCAATATCGACTGTTATGCCTGCTTCGCCTGTGATTTTTAATGATGGGTCTGAAGACGAGGATGCGAGTGAAGAGTAAAAACTCCAATAGTAAAACTCAATTTCAGTGGTCACAAGAAGAAGCCTCAAAGCCTGAGCGCACAATTGTTCTTGTTCCCGAGTTTAGTAGTAGTAGATTTTCTGATGGTGGAAATGTACGACGTAGTCCGGCTTCTAGATTAGAGGAAGCGGAAGGGCTTGCGCGTGCCATATCATTGGATATCATATATTCTGATATCGTTAAATTAAAAATGATGCGCCCATCATCTTTGTTTGGTCGAGGTAAGATTGACGAAATTGCTGATATAATTCACGATATGGATATAGGATTGGCAATTGTCGATCATTCATTAAGCCCAGTTCAGCAGCAAAATTTAGAAGAAAAATGGAATTGTAAGGTTCTGGATAGAACCGGATTGATTTTGGAGATATTTGGCGAACGCGCGCAAACTAAAGAGGGGCGTTTGCAGGTTGATCTTGCACATCTAAATTACCTAAAAGGCCGCCTTGTCAGAGCATGGACACACTTAGAGCGACAGCGCGGTGGTGCTGGATTTATGGGTGGTCCTGGTGAAACGCAAATTGAATCAGATAGACGCGAGATTCAATCTAAAATACTTGGACTTAAAAAAGATTTAGAGAAAGTAAAGCGTACGCGCTCATTGCATCGCGCCCAACGTAAGAAAATCCCTCATCCTGTTGTCGCGTTAGTTGGTTACACCAATGCTGGTAAATCAACGCTATTCAATAAATTAACAGGGGCAAAAGTTTTTGCTAAGGATTTGTTGTTTGCTACCTTGGATCCGACTCTTAGACAATTAAACTTGCCTGAAGGTACAAGGGTAATTATATCGGATACAGTTGGGTTCGTTTCAAATCTTCCAACCCATTTAGTAGCTGCTTTTAGTGCAACGCTTGAAGAGGTGCTTGAAGCTGAATTAATACTTCATATTCGTGATATTGCTGATCCAGACAGTCAGGCACAAAGCGATGATGTGTATGATATTTTGAGCCAATTGGGTATTAGTGATAATGGGCGCAAGGGCGTTTTTGAAATTTGGAATAAAATAGATTTACTAACGCCAGATGCTTTAGAAGCAATGCGCCAAGTTAAAACAGCCAAGGGCGCGCCCTTATTGGTGTCGGCGGTAACTGGTGAGGGGAATAGTGAACTGTTATCTTTGATTGAAGATCGTATTGCGGGTTCAAACAAAGTTATTGAGTTGATCTTGGAACTTGAAGATTTAGGCCGTCTGCCTTGGTTCTATGAAAATACGAATATTATTGAGAGAAATGACTTGGAAGATGGCCGTGTTTCACTAAAAGTGAGAGCGAGCCATAGCGCTAAAGAAGAGCTCAATTCTTTTCTATAGGTCTTTATATAGAGGTGAAATATAAAGGTTTAATTCATTTTTAGATGTTTTTTGTGTTGTTTTTAAAGTTAGCAACCCATGCGTGTTTGTGCGGCTTTTAAAATCATGTAAGTTCATGCTACCAGCCATGTAGGTTTCAGGAGACTATTTGTAGTGCATAACGATTTTAATCCCTTTAAATTGCAATTAAAAAGCAAGTTACTGGCTTCTACAATTGAGTCTGTATTAGGGTTAAAAACACTTATAAGACACTATGACGCACGTCCTAAAAAAGATGGTGTTTCCATATCTGGATATCCATTTTTGGAGCATACTCTCAAATGTTTCGGTGTTGATATTCAAGTATTGAATGAACATCATCTAAAAGAAATTCCCAAAACAGGACCTGTTATTTTCTTTGCTAATCACCCATTTGGTGGATTAGAAGGGGTGGGCATGACTAAAATGTTGCTGGAGTGTCGCCCGGACACTAAAGTTTTAACCAACGAGATGCTCACTAGAATACCAGAATTAAGTGACTTGTTTATTGGCGTGGATGTGCTTTCTAAAAATGCGGCGCGTGCAAATGCAAAGGGCATTCGTGCTGTTTGCAAACATTTAGCAAATGATGGCGCGGTATTAATTTATCCAGCTGGTATGGTTTCTGCAATAAATAAATCTAATTGGAAAATTGAAGACAGGGAGTGGAACTCTTTAGTTGGAAAGTTAGCCATTAAATATCAGGCTACTTGCATTCCGTTTTTTGTAGAAGGCCGAAATAGTAAACTTTTTTATACGGCTGGACTGATTCACAAACGCCTTAGAACAATGCTTTTACCGCGCGAACTTGGAAATAAAAATGGCACTAGCCTAGTTTTAAGAGCAGGACATGCCATTAATCCTAAGGAATTTAAAGAGCTTGAAAATGATACTGCTGTTACGCATTATCTGCGTCTTACTTGTGATTTGTTATCAAAAGAAGAATTTTCAGATGAGCCGAATGAATTAAAATATGAGCCAATTGAGCGGCCGGATAATCGTATTCAAAATTTGAATGATTTGAAAAAATTAGATGATTGTATATTGACCAAAAGCGGCGATTTTACTGTCTATTGTGCCTCATATGAAAGACTTGGGTCTTTGATGAATGAGATTGCTTATGCGCGCGAAGAGACGTTTAGAGCCGTAGGTGAAGGTACTGGTAAGGAATTAGATCGCGATCATTTTGATCCATATTATTTGCATTTATTTTTGTGGGATAACAAAAAACAACGTCTTGCTGGCGGGTATAGATTAGGACGCGCAGACGAAATTATAGCAAAGCATGGTGTGAAGGCTTTATACAGTCGCTCTTTATATCATTATGATAAATCGTATTTGACCAAGCTGGGTAAGAGCTTAGAGTTGGGGCGTTCTTTCATTCAGCCGGAATATCAAAAGCTTCCGTTGACCTTAGATTTGTTATGGCGCGGTATAGGACATTATGTTGCGCAGAATCCTGAATATCCAACTTTGTTCGGGTGTGTGAGTATTTCTAAAGAACACACCTTAACGGCTAGAGCATTTTTGTCTGATTCATTAATGGAAGGTTTTAGAGCTGAGCAAAAATATTTAGCAGATGTTAGGCCATTAGAACCGTTGAAAATTAAGGGGAAAATTTGGAAAACTGAGGCTTTGGCAGCATTGTCAAAAGTTTCGATTATTAACAAGCTGCTTGGGCGGTGTGATCCGGGTAAAAGTATTCCAATCTTGCTTCGTCAATATATTGCAATGAATGGTAGATTTGTTGGTTTTACAGTGAATAAAGGTTTTAATGATTCACTGGATGGGTTGATTATTTGTGACCTTAGAAAATCTCCTCAGCGTTATCTTCGTCGTTATTTAGGTAAAGAAGGTGCTGCTAATTTTTTAGAAAAATGGGACATAGAAATCAATTCTTCAAATAAAGCTGCATAATAATTACAGCTCTTTTTTGGCCCTTTTCCAAAGGTCTTCCATTGTATCTAAATCGACGTCTTCAATTTTTTCACCTGATTTAGTAAGATTCTTTTCAATATAAGAAAACCGTTTGCGGAATTTTTGATTCGTACTGCGCAGAGCCGTATCTGGATCAATCTCCAAATGACGTGCTAGATTTACCATAGCAAAAAGCACATCCCCAATTTCATCAGTTAGTTTTTCTTTATCATTGGCTTTAAGCTCTGCTTCAACTTCGTCTAACTCTTCTCTAATTTTCGATATAACAGCTTTGGGATCATTCCAATCAAAACCAACTTTTGAAGCTTTTTGTTGTAATTTTACACCTACTGCTAAACTGGGTAACGTGTTTGGAACGTCATCTAAAATTGAGGTTTTAATAGATTTGGGTGGCAGGCCTTTTGCTTTGCGCGCTTCAATCTGTTCGGACTTTTCTTCTGCCTTTATTTTTTCCCAAGTGCCTTTTGCCATGCCTGCTGCTGAATATTGCTCAGCGCTTACATCTTCAGTTCCAAATACATGAGGGTGACGACGGATCATTTTTGTTGTGATGCCTTCAACCACATCACCAAAATCAAAGTCGCCAGATTCGGATGCCATTTGTGCGTGATAGACAGATTGTAATAAAAGGTCGCCTAATTCTAAACGCAAATCTTCCATGTCATTGCGCTCAATTGCGTCAGCCACTTCATATGCCTCTTCAATTGTGTATGGAATGATAGATTTAAAATCTTGCTCCAAGTCCCATGGGCAACCAGTTTTTGGAGTGCGAAGGGCGGTCATAATTTCTAATAGTCTTGATATGTTACGAGATGGTTCCATGTTTTCAATCTATCAAAGTGAATCTTACTTTTATACCTGCAACAGATTTGCTCCACAGAGTTGTCTATCTGTATGTTAAGTTTTGTAACCTTGTTGTACTTTTAATTTAAACAGTTGTAACGTTTCTTCCCTTGGCCATTCAGGTGATGAAAAAACAATTCCGCGTTCTAAAAAATCAGGTTTATGCCACTCAGCACGTTCTTCTCTTCGTTCTTCTAAATGGTCAATAATCAGATCCCGCATTTTATGTTGTATGTCGTGCGTGGTTTTATCTGAAATTAGATTCTTCATTTCATAAGGGTCATTTTTTAAATGATAGAGTTCATCATCGTCTCCATAGGCAGATACGTACTTCCAGCCATCTTGATAGGCGATTTTTTGGTAACTTACATCGCCTGAATGACCGAAATGATCGACAATCATGGTGTCTCGTGTTTGCTTGCTTTGGGTAAATGGAACTAAATTCTCTCCATCTAATTTAAGTGCGTGCAAATTATTAGTATCAACTCCAGCGGCATCTAACATGGTCGCAGTCACATCCATCAAATTAACAAGCGAGGAGACTTTGACACCCGTTGGAATATTGTTGGGCCATTGCATGACTAAGGGCACTTTCCCAACCTCTTCGGTATAGGTTGAATATTTGTCCCAGCCACCGCCGTGACTTGCTACTGCATCGCCATGATCTGCTGCAACAATTATCAGCGTGTCTTTATCAAGGCCAGTTGTCTTTAAAGTCTCAATCACACGGCCTATTGCGGCATCTGTTTGTAGACCAGCGGCATAACATCTGGCTAAAACTGTTTGCCAAGTTTTCCAGTCTGCCCAACGTTCATAGGCCCTGTGCAAACAACGCAAGTCTCGATGAATTCTATAACGTAATGGTTTATTGGTAAGGTCGTCATCAAAACTTGGGTATTTTGGAATGTCGGCTGGATTTATTTTATCTGCATATTCTTCGCTTGGATAATAGGGGTGGTGTGGTCCCCATAGGCTTATTACCATAGAAAATGGTTTAGAGCTTTCTTTGTCTGCTGCAATTTTTGTTAGTGCTTGCGTTGCTAAATTGGCGACAAAAAACTGTTCTTGTGTTTCGGAAGACCCTAATAGTTTGCCAACACCATCCATATAGTCCCATGGTTCATCTGGGTCCATTAAGACAGTTGTGCCGTCTAATTTGGGTCGCATCAAATGGTGCTCTATTAAGCATTTTGGTTGTTCTTCGCCAATGCGTTTTAGATATTTTTTATATTCATCGCTTCGATAAACGTTTCCATATTCAGGTAGACTCCAGCCTTTTAGTCCATATTCTTTAGGGCCTCGTTTTGTGCCGCAATGCCATTTCCCGTAGTAATAATTATCATATCCTACACTCGCCATTGCCTGTGCATAAATGATTTCGTCATCTCTAAATTCTTTTCTATTGTCTGGTATAGGATATTCGCAATTCCAGCGCATGCCATGTTTATCTGGTCGTTTGCCTGTTAAAAGGCTTGCTCTTGAAGGCGTGCAAACCGGCGTAACGGCATAAGCATTTTCAAACCATGCGCCACTTTCAGCGAGCTTTTCTAGGTTAGGCCATTTATATGGAAATCGATCATTTCCGTAATGCCCTTCAAAAGCAACGTGATCGGCAAGTATCAGAACTATATTTGGTTGAGACTTTTTCATTCTATAAAAGTAGTCGCAACTTAGTTTGCATTCAATGAATTTTGTTTCATTTCCACTGAACTAATAGTGAATTTAATTCACCAAAATTTCTTCTACATGACAAATTAATACATGACTCACAGCGTCAACAATATCTACTCTTCTGCCACGCCGCTGTTTTTTAGTAAGTTCAAGACGGGGGGTAAATAATTGAAGGTTTTCAATGTTAACTTCGATCTGATGATCTTGAAGCAATTGGCCGAACGCAATGTTAGTATTTTTTAATTGCTCAATAAATAATGCAGGAAGTGCGGATTTTTGTACTTTGATTTTAGCGTCTAAGATTTTATTATTGGTTGATGTTTGCCTGATAATTGATGTTCTTGAAAAAGTAAATTCATCTTCTTTTTCAACTGTCGTCTCCACATAAATTGCGCCATATTTTTTGATTAAGAACGGCGTCATTAGTTTTGTGTGGTTTAAATTTATCATGGTAAATTTCAGGCGTATTTGTTCCAAATTTTATAACTATTTATAGAAAAGTATATCGTGCAGGGCAATGTGACATGAGGTCTGATCGCGCTTATTGCAGAGGAAGGCGTTTTAGTCTTTTCCAAAGCTTGCTATCAGTTGGTGAAATTTATTTCCCTGAATTGAAACGTGTTCGCGCAATGTGCTTTCAGCAAGTTCAGCATCACCATTAAAAAGCGCTTTAACTATTTGTTCGTGCTCGGCCATAGATTGTTGAATTCTGCCTCTAAAGCGTAATTGCACCCGTCTAAACGGCTGAAGTCTCTTTTGTAAACGTTGGGCTTCATTCGCCAAAAAAGCGTTTCCAGACTGTTTGTAAATGATCTGATGAAATCGTTCATTCTCCAGATAATAGCCATCAACATCATTGTTTTCTTTTGCTGTTTGGCATTTTGAATTTGCTGCTTTTAAGTCGTCTAAGGCGCTTTCAGAAATACGAGCGGCGGCTAGCTTTCCACAAATTGCCTCAAACTCAGACATGACTTCAAACATTTCTAGTAATTCAATTGGGCCAGGTTGGCGAACAAATACGCCTCTATGAGGAATGTGTTCCACTAATCCAGATGACGCTAATTTTTTCAGTGCTTCTCGCATAGGAGTACGCGATACGTCAAAACGTTCTGCAAGGCTTATCTCGTCTAGGCGGTCGCCATCTTTGTAGACACCTGAGAATATTAGTTCTTGCAGTTCTGCAGAAATGTGGTCAGCGCGGTTTTGATTCATGTATCTTTAATATCCAATCAACGTTTGTTCTTCAATGGAATTATTCAATTCAAATAATTGTATACAACATTGTTGACATAGAATGCAATGTTATGCATGTTAGATTTTAGGAATCTGAAATTGCTCGGATTTTTTTCCATGGGAGGAACGAATGAGGAAAATTTTAACGACAGCTGCAGCAGCTCTTGCATTACTGGCAGGCGGTGTTTCGGCAAATGCAGAAGAATTACGTCTATCTCATCAATGGTCTAACAAAGACATTCGTCATAAAGTGGCGCAAATGGTTGCTGATGAGGTCGCCGCGGCTAATGTAGATTTAAACATTAAAATATTTGGTTCAAAATCTCTATTCAAGCCACGTGAGCAATATAAGCCGCTTAGCCGTGGCCAGTTAGATATGACTGTATTGCCTTTAAGTTATGCGGGTGGTCAACAACCAGCGTATAATCTTACACTTATGCCCGGCTTGGTTAAAAACCATGACCACGCGGCACGTTTAAGCGCATCTCCATTTATGGCGGCTCTTGAAGAGAAAATGGCAAGCGATGATGTAATGGTGCTTGTGCACGGTTATTTGGCTGGTGGTTTTGTTGGTAAAGACAAATGCATTACCAAGCCAAGCGATGTTAAAGGCTTGCAAACACGTGCAGCTGGCAAAGCATTTGAACAAATGTTAGCCGGAGCAGGGGCATCTATCGCTTCAATGGCCTCGTCTGAAATTTATAATGCTATGCAAACAGGTGTTCTAAATGCCGCGAATACATCGTCATCGTCTTTTGTTTCGTATCGTATTTATGAGCAAGTAAAATGCTATACGCCAGCAAGTGATATTGCATTATGGTTTATGTATCAGCCATTGCTAATGAACAAAGTAAAGTTTGATAGTCTTAATGCTAAACAACAAGCAGCTCTAAAATCTGCTTCTGCAAAAGCACAGGCTTATTATCTTGCGGAAGCTAAGAAACAAGATGCAGCCTCTGCAGATGTTTTCAGAAAAGCTGGTGTTGAAATTGCAAATATGACTGCAGAAGATTTTGCAGCTTGGCAGGCGATTGCTACTGAAACATCCTACAAAAAATTTGTGAACGATGTTCCAGATGGGCAAAAATTATTAGATATGGCTTTGGCTGTTAAATGATTTTGTTTGGATAATATTGTTTATGGCGGCAGGTTTAATATGCTTGCCGCCTATTAAAATAAAATTGAGGAATACAAGTGGCAGGCTCTACAAATAGTGCAATGGCTAGCACTAGCAATAATATATTTTTACGAAGCGTTGCGGTCATTTCTACCTTAGCTGGTTGGATTGCATCTGCGATGATTTTAGCGGCGGTTTTTGTAACGTGTGAAATGATCTTTGTGCGGTTTGTCTTAAACCATTCTACTGTTTGGCAAACAGAATTTGTGATCTATTTGATTGTTTGTGCCACGTTACTGGGGTTGCCTTATGTTCAGCACATGCGAGGCCATGTTAATGTCGATTTAATCCCGCTTATGTTGGGCGTTAAATTGCGTTATTATTTGTGTGTTTTAACCTACAGTATATCTGCAATTATTGTGGCGATAATGACCTATTATGGGTTTGATTATTGGCATATTGCGTGGAGTAAGGGTTGGACATCGGACACGATTTGGGCCGTTCGTTTATGGATTCCATACATGGCATTGCCAGTTGGGTTTGGGCTATTTTTGTTGCAATTGATCGCAGATCTTGTTGCAGTAATTTTAAAAATTGACACGCCATTTGGTTTGGAGACTAAATAATGGATCCTTTGATTTTAGGTGCATTAGTTGCATTCGTGACCATTGTTGTATTGTTTTCAGGTGTTTCTGTCGCTGTTGGTCTTCTAATTGTTTCTGCTGGTTTTTTAATTATATTTGATGGCGTTCGTTCGCTTGAATTAATGCCAGAAATTTTATTTGGAAAATTAGATAGTTTTGCTCTGCTTTCAATTCCAATGTTTATCATTATGGGGTCGTCCATTGCTTCTACAAGGGCAGGGGCAGACTTGTATGAAGCGCTGGAGCGTTGGCTAACGCGCATTCCAGGTGGCTTGGTTATTTCAAATTTAGGTGCGTGTGCATTATTTGCAGCCATGTCTGGATCAAGTCCTGCGACATGTGCAGCGATTGGTAAAATGGGCATTCCAGAAATGCGCAAGCGCGGATATCCAGATGGGGTAGCGGCAGGCTCTATTGCGGCAGGTGGCACATTGGGAATTTTAATTCCGCCATCTGTCACAATGATCGTCTACGGCATTGCAACAGAAAGTTCGATTGGTCGCCTATTCTTGGCAGGTGTTATTCCCGGAATTTTGTTGGTTGGTTTGTTTATGGCGTGGTCACTTTATTCGACGTGGAAATCTGGTGATAAAAATTTATTGAATGCTGGCAGTTATACATGGGCAGAAAAATTTGAAATATTGCCACGTGTGATACCATTTTTGTTGATTATTGTGGGCGTGCTTTATGCCATGTATGGGGGCATTGCGACACCGTCAGAAACAGCCGCGGTGGGCGCATTGCTTTGCTTGTTAATTGCGATGATTATTTACAAATTATGGCATCCAAAACTACTTTGGGTAGTGTTGCGCGATAGTACAAAAGAAAGTGTAATGATCTTATTTATCATTGCTGCTGCCGGTGTGTTTTCTTATATGCTTTCTAGCCTATACATCACGCAATCTATCGCTGAATGGATTGGCACGCTTGATGTAAATCGTTGGGTGTTGATGGGGGCTATCAATGTATTCTTGCTGATAGCTGGTTTCTTTTTACCGCCTGTTGCCGTGATTTTAATGGCGGCGCCAATCTTGTTGCCTATCATTACAATTGCTGGATTTGACCCAATTTGGTTTGCTGTTGTGTTGACGATTAATATGGAAATTGGCCTTATTTCTCCACCCGTTGGGCTTAACCTTTATGTGATTAATGGCATTGCACCAGACATTCCACTTAAAACTATTTTAATGGGATCCTTGCCTTATGTAGGCTGTATGGTGTTGGCAATTTTATTGCTTTGTTTGTTTCCTGATTTGGCACTTTGGTTGCCAAACAAAGTTATGGGAGCATCAATTTGATTAGGCTCGCCAGTATACTTGCATCAGTCTTTGATCGTCCACAAATTTGGGCGGGATCAAAAGAAAAAGATGCGCGTAATATTTATGATTTGATTGATGCATTGCTTGGGGCAAGTGGCGAAGTTTCTGGCGCGGCTTTAGCACGCAAGATTTTAGATAAATATAGTGAATTGGATGAGGAGGGGCGTTATGCTTTCTTTAAGCATTTAGCGACTGAGTTAGATGTGGATCCAAGCACCATAAGAGCAACGCTTACTGACTATGAAAACAACCCAACTAAACAAGCTTATAGTGCATTTATGGCGGCGTGTGAACCTAAACGGCAAGAGTTGGTTAGGCGGTTAAATCAAGTGCCTGCCGCAACAGGGCGTTTGGTAGATATGCGATGCGACCTATTAAAATTTGCAAAGAAAGATAAACAACTTTCTGCTGTTGATTTAGATTTTAGGCATCTATTTGTATCTTGGTTCAATCGTGGTTTTTTGGTTTTAAGCCCAATTAATTGGCAGACTTCTGCGGATGTATTGGAAAAAATTATTCAATATGAAGCAGTGCATGAGATAAACAGTTGGGAAGAATTGCGCGCGCGTCTTCAACCCAAAGACCGTAGATGTTTTGCATTTTTCCATCCTGCAATGCCAGATGAGCCACTTATTTTTGTGGAAGTTGCTATTTCTAAAGGCGTGCCTAATTCCATCCAAGATGTATTGAGTGAAGCGCGTGAGATCGTAGAATTAGATCAAGCTGATACAGCAGTGTTTTATTCAATCTCAAATTGTCAGGATGGCTTGGCGGGTATCTCATTTGGCAATTCGTTGATTAAACAAGTCGTTGCAGATTTGGCGCGTGAGATTGAGAATTTAAAACATTTTGTTACACTTTCGCCCATTCCAAACTTTAGGAATTGGCTTGAAAAGCAAAACCATGTTGTTTCAACTTTAGATGAAAACGATATTCAAAAATTAGCGGCAAGTTATTTAACGAACGCCAAGAGAAAAGATGGCTGGCCATATGATACTGTAGCGCGTTTCCATTTAGGAAATGGCGCAATGATACATGCGGTACATGCAAATGCGGATTTGTCTGAAAAGGGTAAGAAGCAGTCTTTTGGGGCGATGGTGAATTATCTTTATGACTTGAAACAAATCACCTCAAATCATGAAGGCTATGCCGCCGATAAGCGCATATCTATTTCTGCGGAAGTTGAAGCGCTTAGTAAAGCTGCTGATAATAAAAGTATTAAGGGACTTTAGGAACTGTAATGAGTAATCATTTGTACGATGCACTGTTTGGAAAATATTCCAATGCAAAATCGAATTTTATCACCACGGTTGAAGGTAGAAAAATTACCCATGGTGGTTTTGTTGCTATGGCGGCGCGTATTGCTAATGCGATTACCAGCCTTGGTTTGCAAAAAGGCGATAGGGTTGCTGTGCAAGTAGACAAATCAGTGGAAGCATTGTGTATCTATGCGGCTTGCACACAAGCTGGTTTTGTTTTTTTACCGCTTAATACGGCTTATACCGCTAATGAGGTTAGTTATTTTGTTGAAGACAGCGGCGCAAAGTTATTTGTATGTGATGCTAATAAAAAAACGGATATGGAAATTGTCGCTAATAAAGCTGGCGCGAAGTTAGAGACCTTAAATATGGATGGCACTGGTTCGTTGGTTGAGCTTGCCAAAGCGCAGGCTAATATTTTTGAAACCATTGCCACAAGCCCAGATGATTTGGCAGCTTTCCTTTATACATCTGGCACAACAGGGCGCTCTAAAGGGGCGATGTTAAGTCAAGATAATTTGCTTTCAAATGCAAAAACTTTGGTAGAATATTGGCAGTTTACAGACAAAGATGTGTTGTTACATGCTTTGCCAATTTTTCACACGCATGGATTATTTGTTGCAATAAATGTTGCGCTTATATCAGGTGCGTCCATCGTTATGATGAGTAAGTTTAACGCTCAAGATGTGTTGGAGCATATTGGAAATGCGACCTGCATGATGGGTGTACCTACTTTTTATACGCGACTTTTAGCTGAACCTAACTTTGATAAAAAAGCCGTTGCAAACATGCGGTTGTTTATCTCTGGCAGTGCGCCTTTATTGGCTGAAACACATGTGGAATTTGAAGCGCGAACTGGGCATAAAATCTTAGAACGCTATGGCATGACTGAAACCAATATGAATACGTCAAACCCTTATGAAGGTGATAGACGTGCTGGTACTGTCGGTTTCCCATTGCCTGGCATAGAGTTAAAAGTAACCGATCCTGAAACTGGTGAAACTTTAGCCACAGGTGAGGTGGGTGTTTTAGAGGTTAGGGGCCCTAATGTCTTTAAAGGCTATTGGAACATGCCTGAAAAAACCAAGGAAGAATTGCGCGAAGATGGATTTTTTATTACTGGTGATTTAGGTCTGGTTGATAAAGATGGCTATGTGCAAATTATTGGACGCGGCAAAGATTTGATTATTTCTGGTGGTTTTAACATCTACCCAAAAGAAATTGAGTTAGTTTTAGACGAACAAGCTGGTGTGCTTGAGAGTGCTGTCATTGGCGTTCCGCATCCAGATTTTGGAGAGACGCCAGTTGCTGTGTTAGTTTCTAAAAATGGTCAATCACCTGATATTACCTCTATCGAGGCTACCATTAAAGAGGAACTCGCACGGTTTAAACATCCGCGTAAATTGATTGTTGTTGATGAGTTGCCGCGCAATACCATGGGTAAGGTTCAAAAAAACCTTCTTAGAGAAAAATATAGCGATCTATATACAAGTTGATTGTAGTCTGGATTCTAACACTAATTGTTCTTTGGGCACATATCGTCTTTAGCTTTCTCAGAAATGACAAATGTCGGTAATGCCGTGATTAAATATCATACCAATTCAATTGTTAGTCTAGTATGAGTAAATGTCCTTTACAGGATTTAAAGTTGGAATCGCTAAATCCACGCCTGTGTGGTATGCGCAGCGCCTTTAGCTTCGAGTGACACGTTGCGCATATATTATTAAGTCGCATAAGATATATTATGGAACTATAATTACTTGCCGCAGTATTATTGTATTTATTGTTTGGCGTATTTTATACAGATAGTATCTCTATCTTAAGAGTTTAATCTTATAAAACTCTAATTAAAATTGTGTGGATGGAAGTTATGATCGCTTTTTTGCGGGCTAGATTATGGTTGGCTATTTTTTGTTGTTTGTACGCATTTAATAGTACTGCGTTAGGGCTGGCATATGCAAATTCTAATAACTTGAAACAAGTTAGAATCAATACAGATTCTATGCGTGTCTCTTCACTTGAAAATGACTTGAAAACTAAGACTATACTGACTAGCGAAAAGGCTCATCCAGAACCGTTGCAAATTTATATTTCTCTGGATAATCAAGAAATGACAGTCTTTAGAGGCTTGGAACGAATTTTCTCAACTAATATTTCAAGTGGTAAAAAGGGTTATGATACTCCACGTGGTATTTTTAGCGTATTAGAAAAGAGAAAACGCCATCAATCAAATATATACAATGCGTCAATGCCTTTTATGCAGAGGCTGACTTGGTCAGGCATTGCTTTGCATCAATCTAATAAAGTACCAAATTATCCTGCTTCTCATGGCTGTATTCGATTGCCACGTAAATCTGCAAAAATGTTGTATAACGTAACAAGTTATCGGGATCATGTGATAATTGCTCCAGAACGCATTTCACCAAATGTCATAGAGCACCCTGCTCTTTTTCAACCGCATAAAGAACATCTGGTGAACTTTGACTTGCGTGATAGCAAAAGCGGCTATGATATCATCGACAGTACAATTCGCATCTATAATGATAAACCATTGCGAATTTACATCACCCGTAAAAGGCCATCTGAGATTGTACAAAATGTTCAAATTGGTCTGAAACAATTGTTATTATACGAAGGCGATATTGATGGCGCATTTGGTAAGAAAACGAGAGATGCGATTGTCGCGTTTCAAAAATTATATGGTTATAAACAAACGGGTAAACTAGATAAGAGCTTTAGAAAAAGACTGTCGATAAAAAGTGAACGTGCGATGTTACGTGATGGTGTGATCTTAGTTCGGCAAAATCATAAGCCAATTTATAAAGCCGACATTGATATAGAGCGCCCAACTGAACCACTTGGTAGTCATTTTTTAATAACAAGCAAGTTTAACAGCTCTAAAACTAAGTGGATTGGTTCAACTATCTCGACAAAAATTCCACGCTCTGTAGTTCGATTTAATGATATTGAACTCAACGGCAAAAAACGAATTGTTGGAAATATCCAGCAAGCATTAAGCCGTTTGAAATTATCAAAAGATATCAAATTTGAGATTGAAAGAATGCTAACGGCAGGTTCGTCGCTTGCAATTTCAGACAACGGCATTGGTACAGAAACCGGCAAGGGCACAGATTTTATCGTTCAAACTCACTGAGTGAGGCCACACTGAATGAGAGCTCATTGAATGAGAACTCACTAAATAGTGTGGGCATTTGTTATTTTGCTACAAAATAATATCAATTGTTAAACCATCAAATGCGGGTTCAACATGGTTAGGCGTTTCTTCTTGTACTGCATTATAATCTAGCGGAATATGCATGTGCGTGAGTATGGCTTTTTCAGCCTTTACGCGTTTTATCCAAGCCACTGATTCTTTCAATGAAAAATGACTTTCATGTTGGCGATACATAAGTGCATCGACAATCCACATGTGTAAATTTTGTAAATAGCTTTCTGCTGTCTCATCTAAATCACTTACATCAGAAGAATATGTAAGACCGCCTTGGAGTTGATTAGGAGGTGGCTGGTTGCTTTTAAATTTTGAAAACCTAAAGCCTAATGAGTGGATGGCGCCATGAATTTGTTTAATTGGTAGGGCCGATATTGGGCCGCCCTCGCCGTCAATTGTTACCACTTCACCAGCACAGATTTCTTGATGTTTTAAAATTGGCGGATACATAGAGCCTTTAGGTGTTTGGAAACAATATCCAAAACTTTCATCTAGTTTTTCGAATGTATGCGCATCTGAATAAACGCTCATTTTGTGTTTTTGCACCATTACAAAGCCGCGTAAGTCGTCTATGCCATGTGTATGGTCGGCATGAGGGTGCGTGTATAAAACACCATCTAAATGTTTTACATCTGCGTTTAGCATTTGCTGCCTAAAATCTGGTCCAGTATCTATTACGACATTGGTCACGCCGTTGGGTCCAAAACGTTGCACAAGTAGACAAGCACGCATGCGCCGATTTTTAGGGTTGTTTGGGTCGCAATTACCCCAGTCGCCATGAATGCGCGGCACGCCTGGTGAAGAGCCGCAGCCTAAAATGGTGAATTTGAGTTTGACTGGTTCTACCATTAGACTGCCTGTTTTGGTTTTGGTACTTTTGAAAACAGTCTGAAAAAGTTTTGCGTCGTGATGGTGCGCATTT
>NVRK02000048.1 GCA_002400845.2 Hyphomicrobiales bacterium | reverse complement strand
ACGGTGAAACACGCGACAGCATAATTGATAAAATTCAGAGCCAAGGCCTGCCATGTATGCAGGGCACTTGCTCTGAAATGTACTTAGAAAAAGCCTTTGACGGTTCATCGTCAAGGCCGACCGAACGTTTATTGATAGCAAAAGAGCTTGGCGAAAACAGTCTAATGTTTTTAACCCATCCAGGTGTTCACAAGGTTGAAATTAGCCTAACCAAGTAACTATGTTAGAAGAATAGCTCAATAAGTGGATTGTTTTTCCAATGCTGAAATGCGTTGTATCAAATCTTTTATCACTTCATTTTGAACTGATACAGTGGCACTTAAATCACGAGCAGTTTTAGTAATTGTTGTGTGAGCCTTAATGTTTTCATTATTATCCATTTTTCTGTCGAGAGTAAACTTTTCTACATCTTCGTATGTGGTAGCCAAATATGGATGTAGTATCTTGTGGTCGAGTTGAAGGTCTTTATCTTTTTCATTGTATTCTCCCTCAGGAAGGCGTTGCATACTGTTTACGCAATCATATGCTAACTGTAATGTCTTTGGATAAGGCGTTCTGTCGGTAAAGGATGCGGCAGATAAATCTGCGGTACACCAAACATTATTGTTTGAGTAAATTCTCAACCCATTATTATAATATGAGCTATCTTTTCCCACTCCAAAATAGATATAATTTATTACGTCTATATCGCCTAAAATTTCACTGTCGTCATTTAGTCCACCGACAAAACCAATTTTTGCTCCGTTGAAATTTTCACCCGTTGAGGCTTTATGAACTTTTAGATTGAACAAATCTGCTGCAAACCCACCCCATTCACGGCTCATTTCCATGCGAATTCCAGGGTTGTCTCCACCAATGTATAATTTGTCGTAAATATCTGTTGGTCCTTTATAGTCACCTAGAATTACTCTGGCACTACTGGGCAATTTTACTTCTGCACTAGTTTTATCGATGCTTATAGCCTCAATAAAGTTTGATCCATCTGGGCTAACTTTAATAGAAAAATCATCCGACCCTATCAGTCCAAACTCTGCTTTACCTGAGTAATTAGTTTGAAAAATTAAACTGGCTGTATCGGAGATTGAATATTTATTCAATGCTAAGCGATGGCCAGCTCCTTCGTGTGATAATAATGTAGAATCTGCTGATATACTAAGCCTGTTATTTTGGTCTATGGTTGTGTTTATGCCTATGGCTGAAATATTATCAATTTGTGTAGGTAGACTTTCTGCATCTTTCCAATTGTTGTTTGATAAAACAATTAGCTTTTTATCCGCCTCGTTCGAACATAACCAACCTTCTTGTGGTACGGTAAAGGCCCATGTGTTATCTACCCATGTTACAATGTTGCCTCCATTATCTACCCAAATTCCTTGCGGGCTATCTGCAATGATATAGCGATCTCCTTCCATTGGAGTATTAGGTGGTGTACCTAAAATTTGACTTTTAACTGAGAGCATTACGATAGTATCTAACATTCGTATGGCTTCGTTATGGGTAACGTGTTTTTGCGCTTGTGCTGGGGCTATATAGGGTAGCGATAAATTATTTGAGTTTTCCATTTTCACCTCTTTAAACTTTATCAAAATTATGGAGGTGTTCAAAGGTACGGGGATAATAAATTTTATTAAAAGGTTTCTCATGTTTGGAATATTGAATATTAATTGCTATATATTCACGAATGTTAATTACTAAATATAAGTGCATCTAAGTTGTATTAAATTAAATATTCAATTAAGTAATCTTATGTTGTTGGTGCTTGTTTTTTGTTTTGTATATAATTTTCTAGTTAATAATTGGCGGTAATAAAATATAAAATGATTGATACTTCTGGACAAATACCACGTTTCCAAAAAGGAATTATAATCTTAATTTCGGATTCAGTACTAATTGTACTGAGTATTTTTTTTGCATTGTCGTTAAGATTAAATGAGTCGTGGCCGATTGATTGGTTTTTAAGTTCCTGGAAGTTTACTGTACTAGCTGTGTTCCTAGGGCTTGTTTTAAGCATATCGTTGCGCGTTACTTCATTAAAATTATCCACTTTTGATAGCATTGCTCAAATGCGAATTGGCATTTGGGTTATGTTGATTGCAGGGGTGACAGTAACTCTTAATACAGCGTTCAGTTTGGGTGCCCCTCGAACGGTTCCAATAATTATGGGCTTTTTGTTATTCGTGTTTGCCGTAGGAATGCGCTATTTAGGCATCTCGCTCCTTAGGCAAATAGATGTTTATCGCTTTGGTTCTAAACGAGTTTCGGTTGCGATTTATGGCGCTGGTGATGGCGGAATGCAATTGATTTCATCTTTAAAAAAATCTTCTGAATTTAGGCCAACACTGTTGGTTGACGATAATAAAAGTATTCAGGGCGTTATCATGGGTGGCCTTAGGGTATATTCACCGAATGAATTAAAAACACAGTTGAAGGCTAAGGGGATCAAGAAAGTATTTCTTGCGATGCCTTCAATATCTAGGTCTAGGAAAAAAATACTCTGGTCTGAATTGAGTAAACTTGATTGTGAAGTTATGGAGCTGCCTTCTTATACTGAATTGATTGAGTCTGGCGATGTGCTTACCAGCTTGAAGCCCGTTTCGCCCGATGAATTATTAGGCCGTGATGGTGTGCAAATTGATTTACCGGAAATTAATAACGCATATGCGGGAAAGAATATTTTAGTCAGTGGCGCTGGAGGCTCCATCGGTTCGGAACTTTGCCGAAAGATAATTGATATTAAACCAAAAAAATTGGTGCTTTTCGAGATGTCTGAATTTGCACTATACAAAATAGAGATGGAATTAGGTCCAATTGCTATTGGGTTGGGTGTGGAACTTATTTCTGTGCTTGGGTCTGTTGTGGATAGCAAACGAATTCATGGTGCTATTAAAAATAATAATATTGAAGTTGTTCTACATGCTGCGGCCTACAAACATGTTCCATTGATAGAAGAAAATGAATTGGAAGCTGGACGTAATAATATTTTAGGGACTAAGTCTATTGCTGAAGCTAGTTTAGCAAATGGGGTGGGGCGTTTTATTTTAATCTCTACCGATAAAGCAGTCAGGCCAACCAATGTGATGGGGGCCAGCAAAAGGTTCGCTGAATTAATTATACAAGATTTAGATAAGAAGGCTAAGAAGACGATTTTTGCTATTGTCAGATTTGGAAATGTGCTCGGCTCGTCTGGGTCAGTTATTCCCTTGTTTAAAGATCAAATTGCAAGTGGTGGTCCAATTACATTAACCCATCTTGATGTAACACGTTATTTTATGACAATCCCAGAGGCCGCCAAATTGGTTCTGCTCGCGGGGTCTTATTCTGAAGGTGGAGAGGTATTTGTTTTAGATATGGGCAAGCCTGTTAAAATTGTTGATTTAGCAAGGAAGATGATTGAGCTGACAGGATTGTCGGTATTGGACGATGAAAATCCAGAGGGTGATATAGCAATTGAAGTTACTGGGCTTAGGCGTGGTGAAAAGTTATATGAGGAGTTGCTAATTGATGCAGACACATTACCCACACCCCATGTGAAAATATTACGTGCTCAAGAAGGTTCCCTTAGCCCCGAGAAATTAAAAAAGGCTGTAGGCGAGGTGCAAAAGTGTGTATCGCAAAATAATAACAGTGATATTCGAAAAATTTTATTAAAAACGATTGATGGGTATCAGCCTAATCAGAGCGGAAAATAGTTTCAAGTATGTTTAGCTCTTTGGTGAATTGTCTTTGCTCATCTCATTTTCACTTAAAAGTACTGTAATAAAATAAGCGAACAATATTGCAATTGCCATTGTTCGCAAAGGATAGTCTATTAGTGAATGTGCGGCGATCGCAAAAATGCCAAAGCCTGATGCTTGCGATAATTTTGATCTTGAGAATCCAAAAATAAGTAATGATGTAAAGAATAAAAACAATATTGCACCGACTAATCCTGTTTCTAGTAATAGTTCGACATATTCATTGTGGGTGTGGTTCACATAAAATTGACGCGTTTCGAATAGCGGTTCGTAGCTTGGGTATATATCAATAAAACTACCAAGCCCTGTTCCCAAAAGATAATTGTCTTTAAATGCCGCGAATGTATTTTGAATGAAATTATAGCGTGAGAGGCCTTCTAAATCGGAAAAGTCAATAAACAAGTAGACGACAATTGAAGCAAAAATTAAAAGTGCTATTATTAAATTTAACTTTAGTATTGGGGAAATTTTATTAAACGAGAACCAGAACAAACATGACGCGGCTACTGCTAAAGTCATTGCCATTCCAGCTCTTGAGCCAACAGCAAACAGAATAAAAGATATAATTGCAGAGATGCTAAAGAAAATTATGGGTGCTTTTATACGTACTAAATAATGAAAAGCTATTAAGGGTAATGATGCAAAAGCGAGTGTGGAAAAATGATTCTCATTTGCAAAAGTAGCGGATGTAATGGTGTAAGGAAGAAATCCATTTATTTCTGTCCTACCTGAAAAGGATAACTGAAAGGCCCCTAGAATTAAATTTACAGCAAGCCCAATCATAAAGAATCTAATTAAGCGGCTAAGTTCATCATCATTAAATCTGGATAAATAAAGACTAAATCCTAGTATAGAAGTTGCATATAAAATGGCCTCTAAACTTTTTTGAGGTGAGAAACTAAAAAGTGCGCTATCAATTATAATGTTTGTATTGTTAATTGTAATTTCTCTGCTGAATGGGAAAAGCTGTAAAATGAAATAAGCGAACAGTATAAAGAGGAAGGAAATTGCTAAGTTTGTGAACCTACTATTATGTATATTCATCAGCCCCATAAACAGTGCAGGAAAGAGTAGGATTTGTAAAAGGTGATCTGTCCATAGCCCCTGGGTTGTCCCCCCTCCTAACACTAGGGCGATCAAAATTATAATGCCAGAATAGTAAAAATGAATGGGACTGTTTTTTGTCATCTTAATTTACAACCTGTTCAATTGAAATGTTATTTATTCCAAGTGTGCCTGAGAACCTATTACGCCAACTTTTTGCTAAGAAATCTGTGTGAATATAAATTTGGGCTAAGTCACAATTTGTTGAGGGTACATTGAATGGAATTGAACTCGCTGTAGTTTTTGTATCGGTAGAATCAAATGTATATACTGCCAAATTCACAGACGGTTTAATACAGTATATACTGATCTTAATCGGCTTGGGTGTTTTGAGGTTTTTTGCAAAGTATTCTACATTTAAAGTATAGTCGCCAGGTGAAAATTTAAGCACTTGCGTCACATTTCTATATTGGATTGGCTTGCCAGAAAAATAAATTTCCAAATAAGGCTTTTGGATATTATCGTTTTCACTGTTTTTTCGTCGCTTAAACTTGTGCGACACACCTACTTGCTTTTTGATCGTCCAATCGAATGCATTTTTTAGAGGTGGGTTTGAAAAATTACCATTGTATATATATTTGTATTCGTTTTGTTGTTTCTTGGTTAAAAATGATCTGAAGGCTAAATTTGCTTCATTAATCTTGTTGTTTTTCAATAGTTTACGAGTAATAAAATTTCCTAGATCCCAATAACTGTTGTTGTCACGGGCGTTCCAGTTCTGCACTAATTTAACGGCCAAATTTATGGTAACTGGATTTTTAACTAACGCTGTAATCATCAGTATTCGTAATTGTCTGGAAGAGGAAAATAGTTTGGAGGCGTGTTTAAACCCTGCTTGATTGAGGATGATTACTGGTAAAAATGGTAGGAAAGTGTTTTGTCTTTTTGGCCAACGTTTACTTACGATGTTGATGATATCTAGTGCTTTGACATATTCTTGTTTTTTGAAGAGGTATCTAAATTTGTATGTAAGTGCTTGATACTCAGTTGGCAATATTGCCAATGATGTTGAGAATAGTTCCTGGGCCTTTGAGGTTGAATTATTTTTTTCGTTATATATACCGTCTAAACTAATGAGACGTGCGTTTATGGGGGCGTATTTACGCCCTGTTTGGATGGCTTCACTAAGGCCATCAGATTTAGGGGCGTTT
>NVRK02000047.1 GCA_002400845.2 Hyphomicrobiales bacterium | reverse complement strand
ATCTTTTCTTCGTAGCTCATAGCGCCATTTGATAGCACATTCAATTTACTGTCCCATGCTTCGTTAGAATGCCCATTAGCGTGGTCATTAATATGCCCAAAGGGTTGCATTGAAGCTTCGGCAATCTGCGATGCAACAGATGTTTTTTTAACAGGACTACATGGAATTGCACGGCTTTTACTAATGACTTCAACGATTGTTTCAAGCAGTAAAGATGACCTAGCAGGCTTGGTTAGGTGTGCTTGAATACCAAGAGATGAAAATGCCTTACCATCTTCAGTAAACTCAACTGAGGTAAGCATAATGATCGGAATATCAGCAATGGATTCATCGCTTCTCATTTTGCGAACAACACCCTCACCCGTTAAACCTGGCATATGGTAATCTAATACAATCGCATCAATTTTCAAACCTTGTTGTCCAGCAGCTTGCAAAAATGACAATGCCTCAAAGCCATCGACAACACCTACGCTTTCAAAATTCCACGCCGCCATTTGCTCGCTTAAAATAGAACGGTTTACCTCATTGTCATCAACAACCAAGATACGCGATCCTGTTACATCAACATTAACCGGCGTTGTAATTTCTTGAGCTTCATCGACCTGCAATTGCAGAGTAAACCAAAACGTCGATCCAACATCTAATTCACTTTCAACATTAATAGTGCCGCCCATCAATTCAACCAGCGATGATGAAATTGCCAGACCAAGCCCAGTACCCTCATGTTTACGGGTAGCAGAGGCATCTACTTGGCTAAATTTATCAAAGACTTTTTCGCAATTCTCTGCAGGTATACCAACGCCAGTATCTTCTACCGAAATCCTCAGGTCATAAATTTGCGCACCATCATTATTAACATCGTCCTCAATAGGTTTTCCAGATACATCCACATAGACATGGCCAAAATCAGTAAATTTAACAGCATTACCCATGAGGTTGGTAACGATTTGTCTTATGCGGCCAACATCACCTATAAAACTAGAGGGTAGATTTGGGTCTACACGAACGATTAGCTCTATGTCTTTTTCGGCAACTTTTGAAGACACTAGCGTTGCAACATCTTCAATGGCTTCTGCCAACTGAAAAGGCGCTGGGTCTAATTCCATTTGCCCAGCATCAATTTTTGAAAAATCTAAAATGTCATTAATAATGGTCAAAAGCGATGCACCAGACTTTACAATAATATCTGTAAAAGTGCGTTGTTTCGCATCTAAATCAGTTTTTTCTAGCAACTCTGCCATGCCCATAACGCCATTCATTGGCGTTCTAATTTCATGGCTCATATTGGCAAGAAATTCAGACTTTGCACGGTCGGCCAATTCAACTTCTTTTTGAGATTTTTCCAAGGCCTTAATTTGATTTACAATGGTTTTTTCTAATGGCCTATATATAAAGATACCAATGAAACAAAGCATCGTTAACCCCGCAGCAACAAACGCTATTGTAAGCCATTTAAGGTCTTCAGAGGCTTCAAGCAGTAATGTATTTATTACAAGCTTTTGCGCATGTCTGCCCTCTGGAATAATAATTTGTTGGGGAGCCGCCGTGCGCATGGCTGGTTTTACATATGGGGCTGTTCGATCAATCTCAAACTTTTGCCCACCAATATCAAAATATTCACTTTTGTTGGTTTGCAAACCACCTGCAATATACTCTTTTGAGTTCACAATTTTCTGAACAATCGAAAGTTCTTCAATACGCGCAATAATACGCTTCTCAGGCCACAAGTGATCTTCACCAAAGCCAGAACTTGTTAAAACTTTTACACGAATATCAGTATTTAAACTTTCAATTGCAGAACCGAATGAAGCAATTTCCTTATTAAGTTTTGGCGCTAATCTAATGATAGCATCCACCCATACAGCGGTGACAGAACCATTGGAATTATTTTCAATTTTATTTGCTAATGTCGCAATTCGTATCCCAACCGTATTCATTTCCTCAAGAGAGGTACTCAACAATGCAAGATACGCAACTTCCCTATTTTTATAGTTGAACTGAAATACAAATAACGACCCGATTAGGGCCATTAATGTCAGTGATATTAAACCACGTACACGCATATCTTTATCTGAAAAATTTCCGCTCAAAAATCCATTCCTCTCTGTAGGTTAGTCTTATGGTAAATGAGTATAGTTAAAAAAAACTTAAAAGAATCATTGAGTTAAGTCACTTTTCTTTTCTCAAAACCTCAAAATTTTAGAAAGCAGAAAATATTACACTAACAAACGAAGATTATTGCCACGCCATCAGAGCCCTTTTTCATGATACCTTTGTGGCAAGTAAATTAATTATGGTATAAATATCATTATACTTTTCAAGTTTTTGACTAAAAGCCTCTTAAAAACATGAAGATAAAATACAACTAAGCGCGCCCACTAATAAGACAAAACGTCTTTACACGCATTATTTCACTATATTATCGCCTGTTTTAAAGGCTCTTTTCAGGAAAATAAAACTTAATACTCTTACGTCTAAGTTATAATTTCCCATTAAAATAATTTCTGTTATAATCGACCCCTTATTATAGTTCTCACTTTGAGAAGGACTTAAAACAACAAGGGCGTTTTCTTTAAGTAAATAAAATAGAATAATTTCGGGAGGAATTTTTAAGTGAAAAAAACTTTAATTGCCGCAATGGCATCAACAATACTCGCTGGTTCAGTACTAACTGCAACAGCTGAAGAAATCAAAATTGGTGTATTACTTGGTTTTACAGGTGCACTTGAATCACTGGTTGCAGACATGGGCCCAGGTGCTGAACTGGCGATTAAAGAGATCAGCGACAGTGGCCTATTCTTAGATGGTACAACTGTAAAAGCAATTCGCGGCGATACAACTTGTACAGATGCAGCCATTGCGACAGCCGCTGCTGAAAAACTTGTTACTGCTGACGGCGTAAAAGCAATTGTTGGTGGTGACTGTTCTGGCGTTACAGGCGCAGCGCTACAAAACGTTGCCCGTCCAAACGGGATCGTAATGATTTCACCCTCTGCGACCTCACCGGGTCTAACAACTGCAGAAGATGATGGATTGTTCTTCCGCACAGCGCCATCTGATGCGCGCCAAGGCAAAATCGTTGCTGATATTCTTATGGGTAAAGGCGTTAAAAAAATCGCCCTTACATATACCAACAATGATTATGGCAAAGGCCTTTCAGACAGCATTGAAGCCAACTTTAAGGCAGCTGGCGGAACTGTTACGATTAAATCAGCCCATGAAGATGGCAAAGGCGATTATTCAGCTGAAGTTGGCGCATTAGCCGCTGCTGGTGGCGATGTTCTCGTGGTTGCTGGGTACCTTGACCAAGGTGGTAAAGGCATCATTCAAAGTGCAATAGACACTGGCGCGTTTGAAACATTCTATCTTCCAGACGGAATGGTCGGAGATGCACTTCCAGCGGCCATCGGAGAAGACTTAAACGGATCATATGGCGCGGCACCTGGCACAGACAGCCCTGGCGCAGCAAAATTCGCTAAAATGGCGACAGCTGCTGGCTTTAAAGCCGGTCCATTTGCTCCTGAATCTTACGATGCTGCTGCCCTTATACTGCTTGCTATGCAAGCTGCTGGATCTTCAGAAAGTTCTAAACTTAAAGATAAAGTATTTATGGTAGCCAATGCACCGGGCGAAAAAATCTATCCAGGTGAATTGTCAAAAGCTCTAAAAATCCTTAGTGACGGTGGCGACATCGATTATGAAGGTGGATCAGCAGTTGAGCTAATCGGCCCAGGCGAATCAGCGGGTAATTACCGCGAAATCGCAATTGAGAACGGTAAGCTAATAACTGTGGGATATCGCTAGGATATTTTAGCATTAAGAAAAATGGCCCTGATATGAAAGTATCTGGGCCAATTTTTTATCTGGAGTACACCTTAGTAATTAGGGGATTATTATGATCGTCATAGACGACATTCACAAACATTTTGGTGGCTTGCGCGCAGTCGACGGTGCTTCATTCACAATCCAAACAGGCTCGATCACAGGTCTAATTGGCCCAAATGGCGCAGGCAAAACCACCCTTTTCAATGTTATAGCAGGCCTTCATAAACCCACATCTGGAAGAGTAATACTGGATGGTGACGATATTACAGGCCTTCCACCACACGAACTTTTTGGGCAAGGTTTATTAAGAACGTTCCAAATCGCTCACGAGTTCTCTACGCTTTCTGTGCGAGAAAATTTGATGATGGTACCGCCCAATCAATCCGGGGAAAGCCTAATTGATACTTGGTTCAGCCCATCTAAAGTCAAGGCAGAAGAAGAGGCTATTAGGGCAAAAGCAGACGAAGTGATTGATTTCCTAGAAATTAGCCATGTAGCAGACGAACTTGCTGGCAACCTTTCTGGCGGACAAAAGAAGCTGCTAGAACTTGGTCGCACCATGATGGTCGATGCAAAAATCGTATTTTTAGATGAGGTGGGCGCTGGCGTAAACCGCACCCTACTCAATACCATTGGCGACGCGATCATTCGCTTGAACAAAGAACGCGGATATACATTCTGCCTAATTGAACATGATATGGAATTTATCACCCGTCTTTGCGATCCAGTCGTCTGCATGGCTGAAGGTAAAGTTTTGGCACAAGGCACAGCTGAAGAGGTGAAAAATAACGAGGATGTTATTGAAGCTTATTTAGGCACGGGTCTAAAAAACAAACCAAATACGGACAACAAAAAAACAGCAACCAATACAACTAAGAGGAAAGCATAATGGCATTTCTCATTGGCGAGAACATGACGGGTGGTTATGGCGGCGCAGATATTTTACACGATTGCACAATCGGCGTGGAAAAAGGCGAAATCGCCGTGATTGTCGGCCCTAATGGCGCTGGCAAATCGACAGGCATGAAAGCAATTTTCGGCATGCTAGACATTCACACAGGTCGCGTAATGATGGATGGTCAGGATATCACCAAATTATCCCCACAGGCACGTGTAAACCTTGGAATGGGCTTTGTACCCCAAACCAGTAATGTGTTTACAAGCATGACCGTTGAAGAAAACCTTGAAATGGGTGCATTCATTAGAACCGACGACATTTCGGACACCAAAGAACAAGTGTTCGATCTGTTTCCAATTTTAAGAGAAAAGCGCAATCAACCAGCCGGCGAACTTTCTGGCGGTCAACGCCAACAAGTCGCAGTAGGCAGAGCCTTAATGACCAAACCAAAAGTGCTGATGTTAGACGAGCCAACTGCGGGTGTTTCTCCAATTGTAATGGACGAACTTTTTGACAGAATTATTGAAATTGCCAAATCTGGTGTTGCCGTTTTAATGGTCGAACAAAATGCCAAGCAAGCGCTAAACATCGCAGATAAAGGCTATGTGCTCGTGCAAGGTAGCAACAAATATACAGACACTGGCGAAGCCCTTTTGGCTAATCCAGATGTTCGTAAAGCATTCTTGGGAGGCTAGAGATGGATATTCTAAATTCACTGGTTTTACTAGCAAACTACATATTCGTGCCAGGTCTTACCTATGGTTGCCAATTAGCATTGGGCGCACTTGGCATAACATTGGTGTATGGCATATTGCGATTTTCTAACTTCGCTCACGGCGAAACCATGTCATTTGGTGCGATGTTTTCAATTTTATTTATGTGGTTATTTCAATCATGGGGCATATCAATTGCACCATTGCCCACGGTGTTAATCGCATTACCGTTCGGCATATTGTGCACCATCGCATGGGTACTGTTTTGCGATAAAGCGATTTACAAATTTTATCGCACAAAAAAAGCCCCACCAGTGATTTTTTTGATCGCCTCAACAGGATTAATGTTTCTTATGGCTGGCGTCATTCGATTCATAATAGGCCCACGCGATCAAACTGTTTCAGACGGCGCTCGTTTTATAATGAGAGCACGTGAATTTAAAGAAATGACGGGCCTAGACGAAGGCCTAGCCATTAAAACATCGCAGGCAATAACAGTTATCGCAACGATCATTATTGTTACCTTATTATTTTGGTTCTTGAATAAAACATTGACCGGAAAATCTATGCGGGCGTATTCAGACAACGAAGATTTGGCGTTACTTTCAGGCATCAATCCAGACCGCGTTGTAATGTATGCTTGGGTAATCACTGCCATTATAGCAACCGTTGCTGGTACATTATATGGCTTGGATAAAAGCTATAAACCATTCACCTTTTTGCAATTGCTCTTGCCCATATTTGCCGCTGCGATTGTGGGCGGCATTGGCAATCCATTAGGGGCAGTCGTCGGCGGTTTTGTCATTGCCTTCTCCGAGATTACGGTAACCTATGCTTATAAAAAGTTTTACGCATATTTGACACCAGAGAGTTGGCATTCAGATGGGCTACTTCAATTGCTTTCCACCGACTACAAATTTGCAGTCTCATTTGTAATTCTGGTTGTGGTCTTGCTGATAAAACCAACAGGAATCTTTAAGGGGCAATCACTATGATGGATACATTATCTTCTAATCGCAGTGTAATTCTATTCTCAATTATGGGACTGTTACTGGTATCAGTTGGCATTTACCAAAGTTGGTCGTTGGCCCTTACCATATTAAATTTCTGTCTAATCTCAGCAGTAATGTCACTGGGTGTGAACATCCAATGGGGATTTGCAGGTTTGTTTAACGCAGGCGTCATGGGGTCTGCGGCACTTGGTGGCGTTGCCGCCGTCTTAATTTCATCGCAGCCAGTTCCAGAAGCAATAGCCGCTGGTGGTGGGGGAATATTGGCTGGCATAGCAACACTTATAGTCATTATTGCAATTTGTTATTTTGTCTTCAAAAAAATGCGTGACCACCGCGATTTAAGTTACATGATTATCGGCATAATAGCCTTTATAGGCTACCTATTAGTGCGTTCCATTTTTGATCCAGCAACTGGCGCAATCGAACTGGTAGATGCAGCCCGAACTGGGTTTTTGGGTGGGCTGGGCCTGCCAATCATTCTCAGTTGGTTTGTCGGCGGTTTGTTTGCAGCAGCTGGAGCATGGGTTATTGGCAAAATAGCACTTGGCCTTCGCTCCGACTATTTAGCAATCGCAACACTCGGCATATCTGAAATTATTGTTGCATTTTTGAAAAACGAAGACTGGCTGACAAGAGGCGTTAAAAACGTTACGGGTTTGCCGCGCCCGGTTCCCTATGAAGTCACCTTACAAAAGTCTCCCTTTTATCAAGGCATTGCTGACAGCATGGGCTTCACAATCATTGAGTTTTCATCCATTTTTGTAAAACTTTGCTACACAGGTTTATTCTTAGCTGTACTTATTCTGGTCTATGTTCTTTCAGAAAAAGCACTTCAATCACCATGGGGCCGTATGATGCGTGCCATTCGTGACAATGAAATATCAGCAAATGCCATGGGCAAAAATATCAAGGCCCGTCACCTACAAGTGTTTGTTTTAGGATCTGCAGTTGTAGGCATTGCAGGTGCAATGCTCACCACGATAGATGGCCAATTTACGCCATCTTCTTACCAACCTTTACGGTTCACTTTCTTAATATGGGTGATGGTAATTGTTGGTGGGTCTGGCAATAATTTAGGCGCAATTTTAGGTGCATTTATTGTGTGGTTCACCTGGAACCAAGCGCCTGAAATTGGCAATTGGCTCATGGGGGTTGTCACATCTGGCATGGCCGAAGATTCAGCTCTACGAATTCACCTGCTAGCAAGCGCATCGCAAATGCGTCTAATCACAATGGGCTTGATCTTATTGCTTGTACTTAGGTTTAGCCCCCGTGGGTTAATACCTGAAAACAACCGTTAACAAAGACAAACTAAAAACAAACGCCAGTTTTTTAAATAAAATAGCTGGCGTTTTTACTTGCGTGAAAGAAAGACTAAAACCTTGCGGCTACAAAATGGGTAAGCGCCGCCCCTATTCCATAAAAATTGGATTTAATTTTCTTAAAGTGCTCTTTTTTCTTAATCGATATTTCTACTGGAAACGCTTCGCAGTCTCCGCTCTCTGCCCATTTAGCCGCGCATTTACCAAACACCGTACCTGGCGAAATTCCACGGCCACTAAATCCAAAAATTGAAATTGCATTAGGGCCAAAACCAACAACCTTGGGCAAGTGATCTGACGTCATGCTTATGCGGCCATGCCATTCATTTTTAAAATCAATTCCAACCAATTGCGGATAGAGCAATTTTAATTTTCGTTTTGCCCAAGCACGATGCATATAGCCGCCAACACCGCTTAATTTTCCCACTGCGCCAATCAACAATCGTCCCTCATCATCTAATCGAAATGAAGTCATTACTGTTGCGCAATTCCAGCACCCTTCCCCATTTGGCAATATAGTATTACGTATTTCTTGTGGCAGTGGCTCGGTTGCCATTTGAAAATAATGAACATCAATAAATTGGTTTTTATGCAGTCCATTATTCTTAAAATCATTTGAATAAGCATTAGTAGCTTGGATTATTTTTTTAGCTTTTACGGTGCCATTGGGCGTTTCAATATTCCAATGATCGTTATAAAACATAACAGATGTTACTGGTGAGTTTTGATAGACATCGGCACCTGCTTTCCTCGCAGCCCAAGCAATGCCCTTGGCATAACTAAGAGGCTGAATTGTTCCAGCCCTTGGATCAAAAAGCGAGGCAACAAATTGCGGAGAGCCTGTTCGTACAAAAGTCTCTTCTACACCCAATAATTCTACTGGGGCATTGCGCGCAACTTGTTGATAAAAACGAGACTTTAAATCGTTAATCTGACGATCTGTATCAGCGCAATGTAATGTTCCATTGCGTTTTGCATCGCAATTAATTTTACAGGTCTCAATCAGTTGAAACACCAAATCTGGGCCAGATGCAAGGGCGCGATTTAACTTCGCACCTTGTTCAATGCCCAAAAATTCTTCTACCTCATTAGGCGGTGTCCAAAGCCCAGCATTAACTAAACCAACATTGCGCCCCGAGCCACCATGACCGATGGTTTTAGCCTCAAGCAAAACAACATCAACACCCTTTTGCGCAATGTGCAAAGCCGCAGAAAGCCCAGTATAACCACCACCAATAATAACGACTTCAGCAGTAATATCTTCTCGAAGAACCCGATTGCGAAAAGTTATTTTAGAAGTCTCCTCCCACAAATTATTATGTTGATATTTTTTTTGCAATTAACCGTCCACAAGTAAATAATTTCAAATTAACACTACACGAAACATACTTTTAATTAGAGAGTAAATGAATAGATTGAAATAATAATAATTGTTAAACTCATACAATACCCAAACCCTATAACCAGCACTTGACAATTGTCAGCCTTTATATAACCATATGGTTATGAACCAAACTAACACCTTAAAATTAGATCAAGAATTGGATGCTGTTTTTTCAGCCCTTGCCGACCCAACAAGACGAGCAATTTTAAAACGCCTGTCAAATGGGCAAGCCAGTGTAAATGAAATTTCAGTTCCATTCCAAATGAGCCAACCAGCAATTTCTAAACATTTAAAAGTATTAGAACGCGCTGGATTAATTGAACGCAAAATAGACGAACAACGAAGACCTGCAAAATTACTTGCACAAAACATGGTTGAAGCCGTTGAATGGCTTTCAGAATTCAAAGCATTTTGGAAAACCAGCTTCGACCAATTAGACAACATTCTAGCAACCATTCCAGATGGCGAAATCACAGATAAAAAGATCGAGAAATAAAATGAGCGAATTACCAGAATATGTTTACGAGCGCATCTTCAACGCGCCGCTTTCAAAAGTTTGGAAGTTATGGACTGATCCTGAATTACTTAGCCGGTGGTATGGGCCGGGCATCGAAACGGTCATTCACCGATTTGATTTAAAACCTGGTGGTGAATGGCGCAATGAAATGAGTTGGGGTGACAAAAAAGACCTTAGCAAAATGACGTTTCAAGAAGTGGTGCATGAAGCAAAAATAGTGTGGCATCATTCATCCGTAGACAGTGACTGGAATGTCATTTCCAACCCAATGATGCCCGACTGGCCAAAAGTACTTTTAACAACAGTCACCTTTGAAGACGCTGCTGGTAAAACCAAAGTGATTTTAAAGCAAGTACCAATTGATGCAGAGCAAAACGAAATAGATTGCTTTACTAACATGATGAGTGGCATGGACAATGGTTGGGGCGCAGGCTTTAATATTATTGAAGAAATGATTGCTGAATAACCTCAAAGCAAAAAATGGGAAATTAATAATGACTAGAGATAATTTAACAAAACCTCATTGGTTGTTTTGGGTGGTTTGTATTATTGCCCTACTTTGGAATGTCGCTGGTAGCGCAAACTACCTAATGCAAACCAACGCTTCAAATGTCGCCAACATGCCTCAAACCTATCAAGCGTTTATTGAAACACGACCAGCATGGGCAACAGCTGCATTTGCCATTACTGTTTTTGCGGCAGTCATTGGCTGTATTTTGCTATTGTTAAAACGCTATAGCGCAATGCTTTTATTTGTCATTTCCACAATTGCATTGATGTTTGTTTCGATTCACGCTGCAATATTTGTTAATGCGAATCCTAGTTACACTTCAATTATTCTAGGTGTCGGCACTTCAGTTCTTGTCGCGCTTTTTTTGCTCTGGTTTACAAAGTTCAGCAAAAATAAAAACTGGATTGGATAAAATTAGATTTTAGGTTTTGGAAGAAAAAAGCAAGTCGCTAATATGTGGCTTGCTTAATACACTAAGCAGCATCTACTTTTTCAACAGTGCCGTCAGCATCCATCTCATTGCAAACATCTTTAAAGCTTCTCTGCTCTCTAAGTTTTACAACATCTTTTTGTGAAAATTCTGCGAGCCCATTGTCTGCAACCCACAAGACCATCTCAACCATAATTGGCTCAAGACCTCTACCAACATCTGTAAGTTTATAATTCACAGATCGACGGTCGGTCTCAGATTGTTGACGATCAACAATTCCGTTTTCTTGTAGCTTTTGAATACGGGTCGTTAACGTTCCTGTAGAAATACTCTCGTCAATTTCTAAAAGCTGATTAAAGGTACGAACGGAATGGAAAAATAAATCGCGCACAATAAGCAATGTCCACTTATCGCCAAACATTTCTATGGCGACATTTAACGGACAATCAGACCTTAATCCTTCACAATTCTTATTCACAAGATTTCCACTTACACTATTTTGCAACCCACTTCTAACATGGTGGGAATTGTTGATATTTATGTATTTAACGTCACATACGATATCCTAAAAACATCCCGTAACATTCATTCAATACAGGTAAACACCCAAATAGGTCAAGTTAAGCCCAATTTAGCCACCAGCTAATAAAGTAGCGTTGCCACCAGCCGCCGTTGTATCAACGCAAATATGCCGCTCTAAAAGACATAGATCAGCAAAATATTTATTCGCAACCAATGGCACGATAGGGCCACTTCTGCTGGCTAAAGCCAATCGTGCTTTCCTTAAATCTTTTTCATCTGACCATAATGCAACAAGATCAAAACCGTTTAGCTTGCGCAAATGAGAGCGCTCTAAAAAGCCGTTCACGACACCATCACCGTAAGTATCTGGTGCAACAATAAGTGTCACACAGCCCATACCTTCGGCTATCTTAGCTTGCGCCAAGGCATCTTCTCTCGTTGGCCCTAAACAAAGTACAACGCCTCTTGCATAAGATGAAAGTTGATTGGATTCACCTGTTGGCCCTGGTAGAATTTGCGTCATTAATGGCTTAGAAGAAACCTTCGGTAAATTGTCCAATTCCGCTTGTACTTCACTAAATTCTAAACAAACAGATTTTGGTATTTTATGGTTCACCATTTGCGTCTTCAAAAAACGATTAACATAGTGCGGACCGCCAGCTTTTGGACCTGTACCAGAAAGCCCCTCCCCGCCAAATGGTTGCGAGCCAACAACAGCGCCAATTTGATTTCTGTTCACATAAATATTGCCAACTTTTAGCTTTCTAGTCAGTTGTTCTACACGCCCATCAATACGGGTATGCAAACCAAATGTTAAACCGTACCCACAGCCATTTATATCCTCAATAATTTGATCTATTCCGCTAGATTTAAACGTTGCTATGTGAAGAACAGGACCAAAGATTTCCTTTTTCATGTCTTTAATATCATTAACACGAATTACCGCAGGTCCAGCAAAAAGCCCCACTTCTGGCTTGTCTAAGCGTTTTAACAATCGCCCTTCTTTTTTAGCGATATCAATATAGTTTTCAATTTCATCTAAAGCAGTTTTCGTAATGACAGGACCAACATCTGTTGAAAAATCCCAAGGTAGATTCACATCCAATTCATCCATCGCACCATAGAGCATTTCCATAAATGGCTTTGCCACATCTTCTTGCACATAAAGCATGCGCAATGCAGAGCAACGCTGACCTGCAGATTGAAAAGCAGAATTGACAATGTCTTGCACTGCTTGTTCTGGTAGTGCGGTTGAATCCACAATCATCGCATTCAAACCACCCGTCTCTGCAATGAACAATGCATCAGGTTTAAGGTTGGTAGCCATTGCCACATTAATGGTATGCGCCACTCCTGTTGAGCCTGTAAAGCAAACGCCACTAATACGCGGATCTGTTGTTATTTTCGCGCCCACAACATTGCCTTTACCCGGCGTTAATTGAAGCACATTTTTAGGAACGCCAGCTTCATGCATTAACCTAACGCCTATCGATGCAATAATTGGAGTGGGATCAGCAGGCTTTGCAATCACGCCATTTCCTGCCGCAAGTGCCGCAGAAATTTGCCCTGTAAAAATAGCTAACGGAAAATTCCAAGGAGAAATACAGCTGATAATTCCTCTTGGAATATTTGCCCCAGAAGCTGTATCAAACTCACCAGCCTTTGCGCCATAAAATCTTAAAAAATCAACAGCCTCTCTTATTTCTGCTACAGCATCTAAAGCAGACTTACCTGCCTCGCGGCAAAGCGATGCAAAAATCTCTCCTGAATTTTTTTCATAAAGATCAGCCGCCTTAAACAATATTTTCTTGCGCTTTTTTGGAGAACAATCCGCCCAGCTTACTGCTTCGCTTAATGCAGTTTCAATATCTACTTCATCTGCTTGCAAGACACTTCCAAGATGGTCAGATGGCATTGCTGGATTATAGACTTCTTTGCTCTTTTTGGCACTTACTGGGGTAGCAATCACTTTCTTAGCAATCATTGGCCCCACAGACCATTTATGTTTTGCAAAAGGCGAACGTGCATTTTCATATTGCGCTAGATCATCTAAATTAGTTAAATCCCACCCAGCCGAATTTTCACGCTCTGGCATATACAAATCAGTCGGCTTGGCAATCCAATCTGCATCGGCTTTCAACATTTCTTGATATTGCGTGAATGGATCAAAAGCGACCAATTCTGCTGGCACATTTTCATCAACAATTTGATTTACGAATGAACTATTCGCGCCATTTTCCAAAAGCCTTCTAACAAGATAAGCAAGTAAATCTTTATGCGCACCAACT
>NVRK02000046.1 GCA_002400845.2 Hyphomicrobiales bacterium | reverse complement strand
TTCGTGCAACCATGTCATGCCAATATTATTGATAACCCTTAAGTTGCCAGCTTTTGCAAAACTGCGAATTGCATGTGTCCAAGTGGCGGCATTAAAATCACCTATGATTAAGGCATTTTCTTCAAGCGTATTTAAATATGGCTTTAAAGCCTCAATTTGCTTGGGCTGACTTGCAGGCCAAGGCCAGCGCAAATGCACAATGCCTATGGTTATCTTTACATTATCCAATTGCACTTGTTTTGTGCCAAGCGCCGCATAATCATGGCAATATTCTTGGTTTTGAATAAATGGAAATTTTGAGAATATATAAGAGCCGCCAATATGTTTCCATTCGGTGCAATTATATACATGCTTATAGGATTGTTTTAGCCGGTAAAGTTGATCGCTCCAAAGGTGAGAAAATTCCAGCGCCATGAAAATATCTGGGTCTTCGCGCAATACCATATCTACTACACGGCTTCGGTCTTCGTTATTAAATTTAATGTTGAAGGCGATGAGGGAATACACCCGCTCATCGGTAATTATAGTTGGCTTTGTTCGCGGCAAATATTGCTGAATGGGCAACCCGCTTAAAACAGAATTAAGTGCAAAAATTGCCACCAATGCAGTTGTGAGTGCTATTTGATATTGACGGTTGAACAACCACAACGTCGAAAGCATTAGGGTCGCGATTGCAAAGTGATATCTAAAATTTGCCAGCGTATCAAAGGCTGGGTGCATAGCATTTAAAAAACTAAGCGCCAGCCCTAAAGTGAACCCAATTGTTGCCGAAATTAGACCAAGTTTAAATAGTTTTTTTATCATATTGCCCTAGTCAATAGCCTTAGCATTTTCGGTTGGTATTGTTTATTGGAATGCAGTTTCATCGAATGAACGCAATTTTCGAGAATGTAATCGCTCATTGGGCATGCCCCTAAGCTTCTCCATTGCCCTAATACCAATTATCAAGTGCTGTCCAACTTGACGGTTATAAAAGTCAGTCGCCATGCCTGGAAGTTTTAATTCGCCATGCAATGGCTTGTCGGAAACACATAACAACGTTCCATATGGTACTCTAAAGCGATAGCCATTTGCGGCAATGGTTGCAGATTCCATATCAAGACCAATGGCGCGTGACTGTGATAAACGATGCACTGGGCCAGATTGATCTCTAAGTTCCCAGTTTCTATTATCAATTGTTGCAACAGTGCCTGTACGCATTATTTTCTTCAGTTCATGCCCTTTTAGGCCCGTCACTTCTGCAACAGCTTCTTCTAATGCAATTTGCACTTCTGCCAATGCAGGTATCGGAATCCATGTTGGTAAATCTTCATTAAGTACATTGTCTTCTCGCACATAAGCATGCGCCAAAACATAGTCACCCAACGATTGTGTATTACGAAGCCCAGCACAATGACCAAGCATGAGCCAAGCATTTGGGCGCAATACCGCAACGTGATCTGACATGGTTTTTGCGTTAGAAGGGCCAACACCAATATTAATCATGGTAATGCCAGTGTTATTTTTTCTAATCAAATGATAGGCAGGCATTTGCGGATTGCGCGCGGCCCTTTGCCCTTCTGTTTTGTCTGTACCCTTTTTGGTAATGAAATTTCCAGGCTCCACAAGCGCGACATATCCACTGTCAGGATCAGCCAATTGCTGTCTTGCATATTCAACAAACCCATCAATATAAAATTGGTAATTTGTAAACAGAACAAAGTTTTGAAAATGCGTTGGGCTGGTTGCTGTATAATGCGCAAGCCTTTGTAAAGAATAATCTACACGTGGCGCAGTAAAGGGCGCTAATGGTTTTGGCCCATCATCGCTATCATCCAAATCGCCATTTGCAATTTTATCATCTGTTGCCGATAAGTCTGGCGCATCAAAATAATCGCGCAATGGGCGATCAAGAATATTATTAATGGCACCGTCAACATGTTGCCCTTCGTTAAATGCAAAGTGCAAAGGAATGGGTTGGTCTGATGTACCAATGGTAACTTCAACGCCATGGTTTTCAATCAGTAACTCTATTTGTTTTTCTAAGTAATTTTCAAATAAGTCTGGACGGGTAATTGTACTGCAATAATCATCTGGGCCAGCAACATGACCATAGGCCAATCTAGAATCTACCTTGGCATAGCTTGTCGTTGAAATAGAAATTTGCGGATAATACGCTCTATATCGTTTATTGGCTTTGCCGCCATTTAATAATTCATCAAAGCCATCACGCAAAAACTTTGTGCTGAGTTCATATCTTTTTTGAAGGTCTTTAACTGCTTTTTTAGGGTCTGAAAATCCAATCTCTCCAGTATATCTCGGTGATATAATCTGCAAATCTAATGCCGCGCCGCGAGATGGATTTAAGTGTTTTTGTTTTGTCATACCCTATCGTAAAGACAAAATTGAAAAACTGCGAGCAAAATTTACGACTGACCAAATATTAATTGGTACCAATGTTTTTAAAGGCACGAACGCTTATTAAAACAAGGTTTCTCAAATAATTCGATTGGCAATGTTGAAGAGCCATATGTGGTAGGCAAAGATGTGATTGCAAACCCAGAAAAAGGTGTGGCTTGGACAATATGCATGCGAGTACGCTCAACACGTGTCTGCAGTATAACATTTGCAAAAATGCTAGCAAATACTGTGAGAAGGGCGGTGAGCAACAAAAACCTGCGGTATAATATAGTCATTTTATTTCCTCGTATCGATTGAGAAAATAATGACATAAAGCGATTGAATGGTTGCTGATTGTCCCATTCATATTGAGTTCATAAATGTTTGATGAAATGTTAGAATTGCTGTAGCAAAAAAAAGCCGGATTTCATGCCCCCGCTAGAAATCCGGCTAAGATTAGCTTCCCAATCGGTTCTTTTATAAGATCCTTATCGGTACCCCTGCTAATCGTGTTGATGTTTAAATATTGCTAGAATTATACTTTTTTACGGAGCGACATTTAATCAATTTATTTTTGCAATCTTTATTTGCGCTTCCAAGTATCTTTTTTAACAGTGATGCCAAATTTCTTTGCAACCATTTTCATAGAATTACCTGACAATGTGGCTGTTCCAGAAAACGAAATGCCGCTTGAAAATTGTTTCAATGTACCTTTATAGATTTTGTCACCTTCGGCTTTTAATTTTCCAGACTGTTTACCATCGTATTTTCCACCAACGACTTTTACGCAAAAGCTTCCGCCGCATTTAGCAATGTTGAGTAGAACTTTGTCGCCAGTCATCCACTTGCCTTCAATAGAATCTGCAAAGGCAAAGGCAGTGCCCACAGATAACAGTGCGAGCGATAGTGCAGAAGTTAGAATAGCTTTTTTCATAATGTTTCCTCCAAGAAAAATATCCATCGCAGAAATAAAGCTCTCTCAAAGCCTCCCATGCTTTGTATGGAATCAATACCCCCGAATACAAATGACTTAAACGTAAAAGTAATTTTAGGCAAATTCTTATTTTGGTTTAATGAGCGGCAACTTATTGTGAAATTGTTCGACCAAATTATAAAAAGGCACGTACTGAGTATTAGTAAACATCTTTAGCGCGATTGAAGTTTTGAAGCGTACCCATGCATTATTGTTGATGCATGATAATTGATACTAGATGATTGATTGTCAGATCGTGGGAGACGATCAATTATAACGATCAATTATAAAGACGTGAAGGTTTGCGTTGGGCACAATTTTAATTTCAATTTTATTCAATTTGTAAGTGTTAACGGATTTAAAGGTTACTAAAGTCTTGAGATTTAAATGTAAATTCTTAATTAAGATCTCTATAACCTATTGTTTTTATTGATATACTTAGGTGAACCAGAAGTTAAATTTACTTCTCGTTTAATTCTTATTTGGGTTTGGTTAAGCATTGTATTTATCAAAATATTGAAACCTAGATGGCAAATTAGGCTCAACAAAACGAGGTCAGACTAACTGGCCCAACATACACAATAAGAGATCAGGTTAACTGGTTCACCATACTTAGTAAGACGCAAAAATAAGAAGCTAAAAGCTCTGAAGCGTTAAACAGGGAATAATAATAGAGCCACATAAGTGGCCGTTAATTAAAAGTAATGCGTAAACAGGGAAGTATCAAATGGCACGTTTTCAAGTAAACGAAGTAGAATTTTCAGATATGGCAGCGACAGGCAATTGCGATGTAATGTTCGAACTAGGCCTTATGTATGCTGCAGGCCACAACGTTGAAGTTGATAACGTTGCCGCACATAAATGGTTTAATCTAGCGATGTATCGCGGCATGGATAATGCTAAAGCAAACCGTGATGATGTTGCCGCAGATATGTCAGTTAGTGAAATTAAAACTGCACTGCGTGAAGCACGAGCATGGATCACAACCCATTAATAATTTACGACATCAAACAGTTTTGTATCGCCTTTTCAAACGATGTTAGGGCGATGCGATAAAATGGGTGATGGCCAAAGGCTGGGCCCATAATATGAGATCTGGATAACCAGACGAATAGTAAGCGTAAGAGTGCAAGTAAAAAAATCGCGGTTTCAAGATAATAAGAATGCGAAAAGCATCTAATTGAGCAGTGATTTTAAGAACCCAGTATTTAAGTTAAAAGAGCGTGAAAAACGCCGAGATTAAACATTGGTTCAACGTGGAAACAAAAGTCGGAAGTTGTCTATTTATTAGATAAGGACTTAACGTGGAAACTATAGGGCCTAATAAGCCCAAAACAACACTACAGGGCCCAATAAGCCCAAAACAAACGATGTAAATCATATTGGGGTGCATGTCGTTGATATATTGGCAAGTTTGCCAAGCAATATAGAGCTATTTATTCTCACCATGAATGAGAACCCACTATTTGGGAACCTATTTAATGGGCCATTTACGGCAGTGACGGGGAGTCATGACGAGAATAAATAGCTTTTTTGCGTTTGGCACGACAAAAAGCCTTGCCTAACACGCACTTTATCTCTCTTAGATCATCTCAAATATAAAATTAACACTGTAGCCAAGTAACGTAGTGCCTCAGTCCTCTAGGGCACTGTCTTTGTCCGTTTCACAGAGCCGCTTATGAGGCTTATGGAGTTCGTATTAGAGCTTAGATGGGCTTAACTGGGCTTTAACTGGAGCAGTGTTCGCCGCTTATTGGATTAGCCGCCTTATACATCTCTCATATCCTGACACGTCTTGATAAGACGCTCTGTACTTGCGGACGCTTTTTACAGCATTATTTCACAATCAAAGATCAGCCACGGCTATTGATACCTACTCAAAACATTATAGTTGTTTGAAGTTGTTTGAAGTTGTGTGGAGTTTGAGACGCTGACGCGACTAGGCGCATATTCTTTGAAGAAGGATTGTGCTTGCGTAGGCAAAAACAATACAAATATTGGCCTCACATTTAAGGCGAGCTATTAAAGTCGCGCGTATCTAATTTTGAATTGCTTGGTGTGATAATAGATCGGCTAGCCTACGCCCTCAATAAGGCTCGCACTCGTAATAGGCTAGGCTCGTAATAAATTCTCTATTTGCAAGATTATGTATCTCATAAATTTAGACAAAGAAAAGGCCCAGTACTAAAAGCACCGGGCCTAAACTTAAACTCTAACTAATCAGAAGATTAGAATGAGCGGATGAA
>NVRK02000045.1 GCA_002400845.2 Hyphomicrobiales bacterium | reverse complement strand
TCTGCCGTTATTTCAGGCGGGGCAGATTATATGGGCCTAATCTTTTTTGAAAAAAGTCCGCGTAATGTTTCTGTTTTACAAGCAAAAAAATTGTCTAACTTTGCAGGCTCGGCTCTAAAAAAAGTCGCTGTTACTGTAAATGCTACAGATGAGTTTCTGGATCAAATTGTAGAAGCAATGCAGCCAGATTTTATTCAGTTGCATGGGTCTGAAACGATTGAGCGTTGTTTGGAAGTTAAAAAACGATATGGGATAAAGGTCGTTAAGGCCTTTGCAATAACAGATGACGTAGACCTGCAAAAATCCAATGTCTATGTAGATGGGGTAGATAAGTTTTTATTTGATGCAAAAGCGCCAAAAGCTTCGCAGCTACCAGGCGGTAATGGTATCTCGTTTGATTGGAAACTCTTATCCAAATTTGTTTCAGCAAAGCCATATATGCTCTCTGGTGGAATAGACGAACTTAATGTAATAAATGCGCTTAAGATTTCAGGCGCAAAAGCAATTGATTTATCATCGGGTGTAGAAGCATCACCAGGCGTAAAAGACATTGAAAAAATTAAGAACCTAATTAAAGTTATTCGTGAGTATGATACAGAGCATATCAAAGATACGAAGAAATTTTAATTGATAAATACCATCGATAAATACATTGAAAATACCTAAGTCACTTGTGACAGAAGGAAGAATAAAGTGAATAAGCAAACTCTAAACTCTTATAAAAATGGCCCAGACGAACGAGGCCATTTTGGTATTTTCGGTGGGCGCTATGTTGCCGAAACTTTAATGCCACTGATCTTAGAATTAGAAGAGGCTTATAAGACTGCGAAAAAAGATAAATCATTTCAAGACGAATTAGATTATCTGCACAAACATTATTCTGGTCGCCCTTCTCCTTTATATTTTGCTGAGCGTTTAACACAGCATCTTGGTGGCGCAAAAATATATTTCAAACGCGATGAATTAAATCATACGGGTTCTCACAAAATCAACAATTGCTTAGGCCAAATATTACTAGCAAGACGTATGGGTAAAAAACGCATCATTGCAGAAACAGGCGCTGGACAACATGGTGTCGCTTCTGCAACCGTTGCGGCGCGTTTTGGTTTTCCTTGTAAAGTTTATATGGGCGCAACAGATGTTGAACGCCAATCGCCAAACGTATTTCGTATGAAATTATTAGGCGCAGATATTGAGTCTGTTACCGCTGGTGCTGGTACGCTTAAGGATGCGATGAACGAAGCATTGCGCGACTGGGTTACCAATGTGCACGATACATATTATTTAATTGGCACCGCAGCAGGTCCTCACCCTTACCCTGAATTGGTTCGTGATTTTCAGTCAATCATTGGCAATGAAACACGATATCAAATGATGGAAGCAGAGGGTCGCTTGCCAGATATGTTGGTTGCAGCTGTTGGCGGCGGTTCAAATGCAATTGGTCTTTTCCATCCTTTCTTAGACGATAAAGACATTCAAATGGTGGGTGTAGAAGCCGGTGGTCACGGACTTAAAGGCGATCAACATTGCGCATCGCTTACGGCAGGTAGACCAGGTGTATTACACGGCAATCGTACTTATTTGTTACAAGATGACGATGGCCAAATTTTAGAAGGTCATTCAATTTCAGCTGGTCTTGATTATCCTGGCATTGGCCCAGAACATTCTTGGCTAAAAGATACCGGTAGAGTTGAATATGTTCCAATTCTTGATACCGAAGCATTAGAGGCTTTTCAGTTGCTTTGTCGTTTAGAAGGCATAATTCCAGCACTAGAACCAAGTCATGCTTTGGCCGAAGTTGTTAAGCGCGCGCCCAAAATGAAAAAAGAGCAGATCATTGTTATGAACCTTTGTGGCCGCGGCGACAAAGACGTATTCACAGTGGGCAAAGCCCTTGGCTTTGATTTACAACGTTAATCCAGCAACACCAAAACCGGCAACACAAAAAAGAGTTTGAAGATTATTATGAAGCCCTCAAGAATTGAAACACGTTTTGCTGAATTAAAAGAAATTGGCCGCCCAGCTTTAGTGACCTTTATCATGGCAGGTGATCCAGATATGGAAACTTCTCTTGAGATTTTAAAATCACTTCCAGAAGCTGGTGCGGATGTGATTGAAGTTGGAATGCCATTTTCAGACCCAATGGCAGACGGTCCAGCCATTCAATTGGCAGGCCAACGTGCATTGGCAGGTGGTCAAACCTTAGCCAAGACTCTTAAAATTGTTTCGCAATTTCGCAAAACAGATAAAAAAACACCAGTCATTTTGATGGGGTATTACAACCCTATTTATATTTATGGCGTTGAGAAATTTCTTAAAAAAGCAAAATCATCGGGCGTTGATGGATTAATCATTGTTGATCTGCCACCAGAAGAAGATGAAGAATTGTGTATTCCAGCGCTAGAGGTCGGCATTAACTTTATACGCCTAACCACGCCCACAACAGATGACAAACGTTTAGAGACAGTGCTTAATAATACGTCTGGTTTTGTTTATTATGTGTCAATCACAGGTATCACTGGTTCGGCCTCTTCTAAGCCAAAAGAAGTCGCTGCGGCTGTTTCGCGCATCAAAGCAAAAACAGATTTACCTGTTGCAGTAGGGTTTGGTGTAAAAACGCCAGCCCAAGCTACTGCAATTGGCAAAGGTGCTGATGGCGTGGTGGTTGGTTCTGTAATTGTAAATGTTGTTAAAGACAGTTTGACTAAAAAAGGTACGGCTACGCGAAAAACTATTCCAGCAGTTAAAAAACTGGTTAAAGAATTAGCCGCTGGCGTTGCGAAAGCTGGCAAATAAACTATTAGAACTAAATTATCTGGCAAATTAAGTATATTTACTAGTAGTGACTCAATGGCTTGCTCTAAATGCTTAAAGAAGCTAAAATTTTAACAAATATTTAAAAAGGCTCCTACTTAAAAGGGCAGAGGTACCATGAACTGGATTTCAAATTACGTAAGACCAAAGCTTAACTCTATTCTTCAGCGCAAAGAAATGCCTGAAAATCTATGGATTAAGTGTCCAGAAACCGGCGAAATGGTTTTTCACTCTGATTTAAAAGCCAACATGGGCGTTATTCCAAGCTCAGGCTATCATATGAAGATCAGCGCCAAAGAGCGTTTGGGCTTTTTGTTTGATAAGGGTGAGTACGAAACACTAGAACAGCCAAAGGTTGTTCAAGATCCTTTAAAATTTAGAGATTCTAAAAAATATACAGACCGTTTGAAAGATTATCGTTCACGCACTGGCCTTGAAGATTCTATGATCGGCGCCGTTGGTAAATTACATGACCAACAAATTGTTGTATCAATCCACGAATTTGGATTTATGGGCGGTTCACTTGGCATGGCGGCAGGCGAAGCGATTATCAAAGCTTTTGAAAAAGCTATTGAGCTTAAATGTCCACTTATTATGTTCCCAGCATCTGGTGGCGCGCGTATGCAAGAAGGTATTTTATCTTTAATGCAATTGCCGCGCACAACAGTAATGGTTGAGCGCCTTAAAGAAGCTGGTTTGCCTTATATCGTATATTTAACAAACCCAACGACTGGCGGCGTTTCAGCGTCTTATGCCATGTTGGGCGATGTTCATATGGCCGAGCCAGGTGCAGAAATTGGCTTTGCTGGTAAGCGCGTAATCGAACAAACCATCCGCGAAAAATTACCAGAGGGCTTTCAAACAGCAGAATTTCTAGTAGAGCATGGTATGGTAGATATGGTTGTTGAGCGCAAAAATATGCGCAATACACTGGCTCAAGTTCTTCGTATGTTTATGAAAATGCCAGCAATAGAGCATAATGAAGAAGCAACATCAGTTTTGACTTTGAAAAAAGAAAAAACTGGTGAAGAATTGAAAGCCGATTCAGAAACCGTAGAAATAGCGGATGAAGATATTGAAATTCTTGATAAGGCCGCAGAATAAACATTGAGTAAATATCGGATTATAATTAGCCAGTAAGGACAATTTCTTGAGCGCTGATTCTCAGATACAAAAACTATTACAAAACCATCCAAAAGGGTTTGATCTTTCTTTGGGCCGTATTCGCGGTCTATTGGAAAATCTTGGCACTCCCCATTTAGCCATTCCTCCTGTTTTTCATATTGCTGGAACAAATGGCAAAGGGTCTACCGCTGCTTTTTTACGTGCAATTATCGAAGCTGGAGATAAAACTACGCACGTTCACACATCACCACACTTGGTTGATTGGGTTGAACGCTATCGGTTGGGTAAAATTGGCGGTGGCGAATTTGTTTCCGATCAAACTTTAGAAAAAGCAATCATCACCGCAAGCGATGCAAATGGCGGCAAGCAAATCACTGTTTTTGAAATTATGTCTGCGGTGGCGTTTATTTTATTTTCACAATACAAAGCTGATTATTCAATTATAGAGGTTGGATTGGGCGGTAGGTTTGATGCGACCAATGTGATTGATAAACCTCTTATTTCTATCATCACGCCAATTGCGTTAGATCACCAATCTTATTTGGGCGATACAATTGAAAAAATAGCATTTGAAAAAGCTGGAATAATTAAAGCGAATGCACCTGTTATTATTGGCCCACAAACTGATGGCGCTAGAGAAGTAATTGAAGAAGTCGCCAAAAATCAAGGTTGCAAAACATATATAGCAAGGCAAGATTTTGACGGTTTTGAACAGCGCGGAAGATTTGTTTTTCAAGACGAATGGGGCTTGTTAGATTTACCGATACCTAATTTAAAAGGTGCGCATCAAATTGATAATGCAACGACTGCGATAGCCGCTACAAGAGTTGAAAAATTTGCTCTGCAAAATGCCCGTTATGAAAAGGCCATGCGCAAAGCATATTGGCCAGGCCGCTTTGAGCCGCTTTTAAAAGGAAAACTTATTGAGACTTTTCCAACAGGCCAAAGAAATGATTTTGATATTTGGATTGACGGTGGACACAATCCAGCAGCAGGTGCTGCGCTTATTCATGAGTTGGAAGAATTAAAACAAAAAGACAATTTGCCGATTTTTATGATTTGTGGAATGTTGACCACTAAAGATCCCGCAGCATTTTTTAATTATTTTACCAAAAAGATTGAGCAGGTTTTAACCGTTCCAATTGTGGATAGCGAAGCTGGCTTTGCCCCTGAAAAATTGTCCCAACTATGTAAAAAGTCTGGTCTTGTTAGTACGCCGCAAAAAAGTGTTGAAGAAGCATTATTGAAAATCAGCGATCTGCACAAAGGCCCAGCGAGAATTATAATTTGTGGCTCGCTTTATTTGGTCGGCGAAGTTTTAAAAAATAACGGTACACCGCCCCAATAAGTCACTCTAAAATTAGAGATAAAAAAAGCGCTACTTATCTCTAAGCCGCGCTCTTAAAATAATTGAATGAAGCGAAACCTTAAGCGTTTCTAATCCAGTCAGCCATAGCATTTTTTGGTTTTGCGCCAGCTTGAATTGCAGCAGGCTCACCATCTTTAAACAAAATCAAAGTTGGAATTGAGCGCACGCCAAATTTAGCAGCGATGTCTGGATTTTCATCAATATTCACTTTCGTGATTTTAACTTCACCAGCCATTTCTTCAGAAAGTTCTTCTAATGCTGGCGCAATCATTTTACATGGACCACACCATTCAGCCCAAAAATCTACCAAAACTGGAATGTCAGATTTAAGAACATCGGACTCAAAGTTGCTATCGTCAATTTTTATAGTCGCCATCATATTTTCCTTTCGCTGCATCTAAAATTTAAGGATGCAAATCATCTTGAACCATAGGTAAGAAGCCTTGCTCTTTTCGTCAAGAGCCAAACACTCACCATTATGTGAGTTCTGTTAATTGCTGGTCCAAAACATCATTTGGTACACGCATTACACTAGCATTTTGCGTCCAAACAAATAGACATATAACTTCTCTATTGGGATAAATGTTAGCAATTAATTCGCGATACAATGCCAGTTGAGCAATATAAGTTTTTGAAACGAAATTTATATCGTCAGGTATTTTATAATTCGTTTTATAATCAGCAATGATGATTTTATCATCATTTACGACAAGCCTATCTATTTGACCGCGAACCATATGAGTCGTACTGCCAAGCGTTACCTGTCCACAGATAGACACTTCGGCTCTAGAATCACGATCAAATAAACTTTTTAATCTATCTGAATCTAGAATTTTTAGAACATTATCCTTTATTTCGGCTTGTAATTTAAGATCCAAATTTTGGCCTAAAAAGAATGCTTCAATTAATGCAATTCTTTTGCTTGCCTCTACGTCAGGCAATACTTGAAGTAATCTATGAACCGCATTACCCTTTTCGAGTGCTTGGCTGGTACCAACATCACCTGTTAAATTAGTCTCGTCACCGATGTCTAGTAATTTTAACACCCCAGAGGGGGTAAGTGGTTTCGGTGGCAAGATCTCTGTGGGTACAGTTTTAAATAACCATTCTGGTTTCTCGACAGAAACGCTATCATTTTGTTGAATGGCTTTTAAGGCAACCTCTTTTCGTAATGGGTTATCAATGTGCCAATTATAGATTTTATAGCCATCTTCTAATACGTCTTCTTCAAGTCGTCCATTGGCTTTGCCACTATTACCCTCTTGTAAGCCGTGTAAAACCATAGAATGCCAATGAGGATATTTTGCATTAGCCTTGCCATAGCCGCAGACAATTAACTTGTCCGCAGCTCTAGTCATGCCAACATATAAAAGCCGTCTATATTCTTCTTCTGCATCTTGTGTCACTTGCTCTCGAAATTCATTGGCAGCTGTGATGTGGAACTCTTTTTTAGACTGCCAAAGAAATTGCACTCTATTTGTCTTACTGGTGATTTTAGCGACTGCTGGCATATGCGTGGCATGAAAAGCAGCAGAACCAGGGTCTACCAAAAACACAATAGGCGCTTCTAACCCTTTAGAAGAGTGGGTTGTTATTACCCTTACTTCATTTGTCTCTAAATCGATCTCACGCTTAATTTCTGGGTTAGCATGGGCAAGCCATTCAATAAAATCAGTTAAACTGCCAGCCTTGTTGGCATCATGCGAAATTGCCGCTTGTAAAAAACCATCAATCACTTCTTCGGCTTCATTGCCCATCCGTGTTAAATATTTTCTACGCAGATCATTCTTAGAAAATAATTGCGCGTAAAAATCATATGCCGCTAAAGATTTTGCATTGGTCAAAATGCTTTCTAAAAGAAGACATGCATTTCGAACTTTTTCTCTTAGCACTAAATCCGTGTGTTCAAATTGGGCCATAAATTCATATAGATGTTCATCGCCGCGATAATGCGTAATTTCAAATAATTGTTCTTCACTGAAATCAAAAAGTGGGCTTTTTAGAATACTAGCAAGTGCAAGGTCGTCCATTTGCATAACCGAAAACCTACCAAGGGCCATCATGTCTTCAACCACAATATGCCCAGTAAGGTTTAGCCTATCAGCGCCAGCACTTGGAATGTTCAGGCGTTTTAAATCTCGCGTTATAGAAGTTGCAAACTTATCACGTTTTCTAACAAGTATTAAAATGTCGCCAGCCTTGATTGGCATGGAGCGGCCTGGAAGTTTTTCATTATTATCCAACCAAGATTTAATTTGGTACGCTATCTTTTTAGACAAAACTATTTCTGCATCTTCTTCTTGTGGTGCATCAATAGAATCAAGCCAATCTCGTTTAGATTGTTTGGTGGGTTTTTCAATCAATTCCCAAACGCTAACTTCACCTTGTTCAGTGCTACGATTAGCCGTATGGGCCTTAAGCTCGCCCTCTTGAACCAAACCACTTCTATTTTCAGGCAGTGAAAAAACTGTATCAACAGCATTTAGCACTTCTTCAGTTGATCTAAATGATAAGCTTAATTGAACGTCCTTAGTGGTAATATTAATCTGCTCAGTTCGTTTCTGTAGACTGCGTTTTTGTTTATCAAACTCATTTGGATCAGCACCTTGAAAAGAATAAATAGATTGCTTTTCATCGCCTACGACAAACATGGTGCGGTTGTTGTCTCGGGCGCCGTCACCTGCATAAAATTCTAAAGTGAGCGCATTTATAATTTCCCATTGTAAGGGGCTTGTATCTTGCGCTTCATCCACCAACACATGGTCGATCCCTCTATCTAATTTATATTGTATCCAAGCGGTAATATCTTTACGATTTAAAAGGTCAGCGGCTTTTCGAATAAGGTCCGAAAAATCTAGCATGTTGCGACGTTGCTTTAAATTTGCATATTCAATTAAAATAGCATTGGCGATGGTAAAGAGTGCTTCGCTTGCGCGTAATACTTTAAGAGATTTTATACGATCAATTGTTACGATTAACAATTCTTGTTCTTGGGTGATTATTTCTTCAGTTAAACCTGCCGCTGTTCTAAACTTTTTATTAGCGAAGTTTTTGGGCGGTGTTTCATCTGCTTTAAGCAGTAGGCTTTTTAAGTAGGCAAACTTTTGAACAGCGTCTTTAGCTGCCAACATAGATTCAATTTTTGGAACCATTTTGTCAGGTGCATAATGCGCACCTTCAATCCATGCATCACGGCTAATGATAGAACTAGCGAGTGCTTCAACACAAAAAGCTTCTTCACTGTCTTCGCGATTAAGGTCAAAATCTTCCCATAGCGTATCCATCGTTGCAGAAATATCTGCACCAGCCCATTTGCTAAATTCATCACGTTTATCAATCAGCTGTTTAATAGCTTTTTCAATACTGCCTTCACTGGTGTGTTCTCGCAGGGTTTCAAATGCCATGCTAATTTTTTGAGCATTCTTTTTGCCCAGCCCACCTTTACTAAGCTTACCCATACCCAAGCTGGCTAGAATTATTTCTCTATTTGCTTCTGTTAAAAGTGCTGTTTGTTCAGGTGTATCAATTTGTTCAAAATGTGCGGGTACATTTGCTTCTAGCGGAAATTGATGCAGCAATGCATCGCAAAATGCATGAATGGTTTGAATCTTCAACCCACCTGGCGTATCCAATGACATGGCAAATAATTGACGGGCACGGCGTAATTGCAGGGCGTTTGGCTTTTCACCAATCATGTCACTAATGGCTGCATATAATTTATCTTCGGGCATAACAGCCCACTCGCCCAGTATTTTAAATACTCGATTAGACATTTCTGCCGCAGCAGCTTTTGTAAACGTAAGGCATAATAATTGTGAGGGTTTGGTGCCAAGCAACAAAAGTCTTATTACGCGCCGTGATAATACATAGGTTTTACCAGAGCCAGCATTGGCCGAAACCCAAACAGTGTTCCTCGGGTTTGTAGCAATACTTTGTTGTGTAATAGTTTTCACAATCGGTTCAGTAACGGAATTTAAAGATGTACCTTTATTCATAACTAAGATGCTTCCTCTTCGATTGCGCCATCATCGTCACCAGCAATTGACCATTCACGAAACCGCGCTAAATGATCGTATTTACTAAAAGACTGTTTTTCAAAAGCAGGCGCATATCGCGACACATAGCCTTGTACAGGATTTTTATAAGCTTCAATTAAGGTTACTAAATTCTCCCACGCGTCTACAATAATCTCATCAGCTGGCTTTGTGTTTTCAGCGCCTCTACCGGTTGAAATATCATCAATTTTAAAGTTGTTTTCACGCAAGCGGATATAAAGCAGCTCATTTATAGTGGTAGAGCTAACACCTTCAAAGTGCCCCTTAATCGCCAACGCGCCTTCGAGCGCCAATTGCGGTGACAAAGTTTTAGCTTGATCCTTGGAGGGTGAAGTGCCTGTCTTATAATCAATGACACTAATGGACCCTTCTTTAAGAACATCAATTCTGTCAGCACGCCCTCTTAAAACAAAACCTGTTTTTTCAACTTCTGCTTTTGCTTTAATTTCTAAATGACTGTGCTTAATCTCGTGGTGACGTTGTTTTTCCCAATTTATAAAGTCTTTGGCAATGGGTTCAAATCTTGGCCGCCATACAGATTTGATTTCGGCAGGTAATTGCATAAGATCGAATTCTTCATCGGCAATTGCACAAATTTTTGTAAACGCAAATTCAGTAATCTCGCCTTGCCACTCTTCAACAAATCGTTCTACAATTTTGTGATACAAATTTCCCTTCATTGCGGCATCAGTATCGCGTATTAATTCTGGCAACGCATGCAAGTTTAACACATGCTTTGCATAAATCGCGTAGGGGTCTCTAATCCATGTTTCAATCTCTGTAATTGAAAGTGAGGTTGGGCGCGCACTTACTGGCGGTGTTGGCTGGGGTGCTTGTAGGGGAACAAATTCGCCAGTCGGTAAATCTATTAGGCGAGCCCATTCCAAAATTTTATCGCCGCGATGTTTAAGGGCATCGCTATGCGTTTCACCTATAAATGTCATCAACCGTTGTAGCCATCTAGATGCAATGCTGGGCGTACCATCAACGCGCTCAGAACGTGTATAATACAGTTTTCGATTTCCAGATAATTGCTGAAAATCATGTGCAGACAATCCAATGCGTCTCTCTGGTAGCGGTAAGCCTAATTCAGAACTCATAGGGCGGTTTAAAAATGGATCACTACTGCCCAATTGAGGCCAAGTGCCCTCATTTAGACCACTTAAAATTACCACATCACTGGTTTGCAAACGCGCTTCTAGCGGCCCATAAATATGTAATCTTGGATGTGAATTACTAGAATCTGTAATGCGCTTGTCGCTCAATAATGCTTCTAATACAGGCGCAACATCAAACGGATTAATATGAAAATCAGAAGTATCTAGCGCAATATGTTCATCTAAAAAATGTTCTAAGATTTGACCGGCAGAACTTTTAAAATACTCTGATTGCCCATCTTTATTCATCGACAGTTGTTGGCAAGTTTGCTTGGCGGTTAGCAAAACAGTATGCAAATTTAATGAAGCTTGATTTTGTTTAAGTGCAATCAATGGCGCAAATGCCTTATCCAATGCACCAGCAAAATCGAGCAAATTAGCACTTTGTTCAGGGGTTAAATTTTTAATGTCTTTGGGTGCGTATGGAATATCTTTTAATGCGGCAAGTCTTTTTGTTGCAGATGGTTCAAAGCTACCAAGGCTAGGCAAAACACCTGCATCTCGAATGAGTAAAAGCTCTAATAACTCGCTTAATTTTCGAGCAGTGCCTTTGCTAAAGCCAACTAAAAAATGTTCGTTTTTTAAAAGCGAAGCATAATTAATTGGATTAGCATCGTTAAACATACACTTAACCGCTTGGCGCAAAAACATTGCGGGCGTTGTTAGTAATAAAGGCGTGCCACCAGAATCATCAACATTAATGTTAAAACGCTTTAATTCGTTTGCCACACGCTGAGCCAAATTTCTATCAGGTGTGATTAGAGACGCTGTTTTATTTTTGCTCACCAAGGTTTCGCGCATAACAAGGGCAATTGCCAAAGCCTCTTGGCGATCCCCAGCTGCTTGAATAAGCGTAATGTCATTAATTGCTAGGCTTATATCTTCATCAGAAAATCCGTTTCGATATTTCAACCAATCCGCACTGTCTTTGGGAGGTAAAAGCGCAATATTTATGATGCGCTCACGGTTGCTTAAATCATCTTCTGGGTTTCCCAAACGTTCTATATCACCAAGTGCGATGTTTAATTTCCCCGCAAGCCTTCCAAGGCCAAATTGTGGGTGCGTAGATAGAACACTGTCTTGTGCTAATTCTTCTTTTTCGGCCAGCTCTATTGCAATGTTAGGCGGTAAGTCATGATCGACACCAGGCAGGATCACGGCGCCATTTTTAAGTTTGGAGACCGCTTTTATCAATCGTGTTGTTGCTGGAATTGACCCGGTAGAACCAGCCACAATGATAGGTCCTTTTGTTGCGCGGCTTGCCAATTGCTCAATACGGGCATTCATTAACCTACTGCGAAATGCTGCTGGGTTTATTTTGTTTTTTTCAGACAAAACCGCCGGCCATTTCTCCATGACGATTTGTAAAAAGGCAATTGTAATTTGCCACCATGCGGCCTGTGTATCTGGTTCTAATTCTTTAATTTTGCGCCAGTCAATTTCTTCTGTTTCAACGCGGTCCATAAAGTTAGCAACACTTGCAGCTAGGCGAATTGCATCAGCAGCCGAAGATGGTAAAATAATATCTTCTTCTTCAAAAAGGTCGCGATCTTTTGGTTTAAGTGCAGTGCTCCATGCCCTTACTAATCGAGCAAGAATAATACGGCGTTCATCAGAATTGATTTTATTATGGGCATCAAGCGGAATGTCACTTTCCAGCCCTAAGACCATCTCGTCTTCATCCAGATCGCCAATGGTGTAAATTCGTGGCATCAGAGCAACGCTATTGCCATGACAAGAATTCATTGCCTCTAATAGTTCTAAACTTAGCCCTCGAGCCGCACGTCTTGTGGGCAGATAAATCGTTGCGTCAGCCAAGCAAAAAGGATCATCTTTAGGGCTAAACCCATCTATCAAATCGCCGCTCACTAGACTTTGCGCAAATATTTTTAAAAAAGGCAAACTGGGGGGAATTGAATAGATGTTTTCGCCATGCGCGCCACCCGCGAGCCAAGCATCTCGTTCGCGATTATCTTTTCTATTGCTATTGTGTGAAGTCGTGTCGCCCACATGCCACCCATAATTATGATTCTATAAATTAGGATAGTTGCACAAGTATGCGATTGGTTTAAGCCTTTATGAAAATATAAATATCAAGCAGCGCTTTTTGCAATTGCAGTTTCGGCTTCAAAAATAGCCTGAGGTGTACCAACATGTAGCCATAGGCCATCCATATTGCACCCAAATAAACGACCTTGTTCTATAGCGCGATCAAACAATAGATTTAGAGAAAATGAATCTTGGGGAGCTTGTTCAAAAATCCGTGGGTGTAAAATAGCGGCACCGCTATAAGCAAATGGCGCCAGTTCACGTTCACCACGGCGTTCTAATCTGCCTTCTGGGTCCATCGTAAAGTCCCCTTTTCCTGGATACCCAACGCAATTATGAATGCTACTTAACAACAATATAATATCCATTTCATCATCATTCCAGCTTTCACCAAGCAATTGTAGATTTGGCTTTATGCCCTCAATCCAAAACGAATCGGCGTTCAGTAAGTAGAATGGTTTTGGACCAATTTTTGGCAAAGCTTTTGCTATGCCTCCGCCTGAATCAAGTAATTGATTGCGCTCATCAGAGATTATAATGTTTGGTGATTTGCGTGATTGAACATGGGATTCAATTTGCTCGGGGAAATAATGAACATTCACAACTGTATTGGTTACGGCTGCTTGCGAAAGTGCATCTAATCCATGGTCTAACAATGTTTTACCAAACACTTTAACAAGCGGTTTTGGGATATTGTCTGTAATAGGTTTCATGCGGCTACCAAGACCTGCTGATAAAACCATTGCGTTCTTTGGTCTAATTCCTGTCATTTTATTTTTCTCTTTTCATCTCGGACATACGCATTACAATATTAAATTAAAATTACATTTTTAAGACACTTTATCGATAACGTTTAAATACCAGCTTTTATAAGCGGCTAATGTAGGGTGGTTTAGGCTACGTAAAATATATTCTTGGCAGCGAGGTAAGTGTTTTAAATAGGCAGGTTTACCATCACGCATATTCAAGCGAATAAATATGCCAAGAATTTTTGTTACGCGCTGTGCAGCCATAATCGCGTAATACTCTTTAAAAGCATCAGCATTAAACTCAGCAGAAACTTCTTTTCTTATTGATATATAATGCTTAACAAGTGCATTTTCCAGAGTCAGCGAAATATCGACTCTAGCGTCTTGTGCAAGCGATGCCACATCATAAGCAGCAGGCCCAATAACTGCGTCTTGAAAATCAATAACGCCAATCTTATTGATACCCTTATGTTGGGGCAGCCAAATGATGTTTGGCGAATGATAGTCACGCAGACAAAGCGCAGTTTCACTTTTGTCCAACACGTCAATTAAATCATTCCATATTTTTAAAAACGCATCTTTTTCAGATTGTAAAAGCGGCGTGCCCTTCATGTGAGGGGCGTACCAATCGAGTAAAAGCTCAACTTCAATCAGCATCGCTTCGCGGTTATAATTAGGAACGTTATAAATCGAACCGTCATTTAATTTCGTTGATTTAGTAAAGTTATTTGTGTGGAACTGAGCCAACATTTCTGCACTAAGAATATAGCGATCTTCAATCGGCTGGCGTTCTTTATCAATGATTGTTTCACTGCCTAAATCTTCTAATAGCAATAACCCTTCATCTAAGTCTTGGGCATATAATGTTGGTGCAGATAGACCAGCACTTGCTAGGATATTTCCAACACCAACAAAGGCAGAAACATCTTCTGCCAAATGCGCCAATTGACTATAGGGCTTCCCATCGCGCAACACTGGACCATCGGCTTGACGCGGTGCGTTCATTAAAATGCGTGTTTCTTTTGAGTTGCTAACTTTTTCGTATGAACGAACAGAGGCATCGCCAAATAATATTTCACGCTCTAGGTTTTTCTCCCACCCCTTATTTAAAAAGGAACGTATTAAAACACTGCGTTCAAGATTTGCAAAAGCTAAGCTGTTTTTCACAGACGAAATTTTAAGCACTCTGCCATCATCTTTTTCTGTCAAAGACAATATTAAATCTGGTTCGCTCATTGCGCCTTGCGCATTTTGAGGCCATTCAACTAAAATTAATTGGCTACTATCATTGTCCGCTAAACCAAGTTCTTCTAATTCATCAGCTGATGAAATACGGTAAAGGTCGCTGTGCAAAATTTGCGGAATGCCGCTTAATTGAGAGCCTTCATAAGATTGTACAATAGAATAGGTTGGGCTGGGAACTTCATACGCTTTGTCGCCAACTAATTGTCTAATGATTGCGCGCGCCAGCGTGGTTTTACCTGCGCCCAAATCACCTTTTAAAAATACCAACATGCCGCCTGATAATGCAAGTGCGATGTCTGCGCCCATTTGCAGGGTTTCGGCTTCATCTTTTAAAAAAATAGATAGATCAGACATAGATTTAAGATCAGTTTTAAGAGACGGATTATTCATCACAACCTCCTAACTACTCAGCCGCTTCAAGCGAAATATTGGGCTCTTTAGGCAGGCGGAAAATAAATTTAGCACCCCGCTCGCCAGCATCCTCAACACTAATATTTCCGCCGTGTAATTCGACAAAGCTTTTTACGATTGAAAGGCCAAGCCCAGGGCCTTTTTGGTTGCGCGTAGCGCCTGCATTCTCAAATCGTTCAAAGATTTTATCTTTATCTTTTTCTGGAATTCCTGGTCCCTGATCTGCAATGCTTATTTCAATAAAACTATTTACTTTTGAAACATCAATACTAATTTGCGTGCCATCAGGAGAAGCAGCAATCGCGTTAGATAATAGATTGTAGATGATCTGACGAATGCGAGCAGGGTCTGCAATAATTTTTTCACTGTTTTTTGCGACAGCCACATTTACGCTGATTTGACGCCTTGATAATTTGTCTTCTACTGCGTCTAAACTTTCATTAATGCAATCATTTATCTTTGTCGGAACAAGGTCTAATTCCATAGATCCAGCATCAATACTTGCAAGATCTAAGATGTCATCAATTAACGCTTTTAAGACGTCTGATGAGCGAGAAATATAATCAATATATTCTGCTTGTTTAGGGTTTAGCTTGCCGGTGGCATCACTACCCAAAATTTCAGAAAAACCTGCAATACTGGTCAGTGGTGCACGCAATTCGTAAGATACATGCTGAATGAAACGTGTTTTCAATCCATCAGATTCTTCTAGCGCATCATTGCGTTCTTGAAGGGCACGTTCAACATTAACAGAGGCAGTCATATCCGCCAAAGTTAGCATTGTTTGCGCATCTGGCAGTCTTACCAATTGATAATTTAATATCGTGCCGTTTAAAAATTCTATTCTACCTTCAACATCATCGCGGCCGTCACTAACCCCTGTAATGCCCAATAAAATAGTTTCCCATTCATCGGTCGATTTAAGCAGCTTTAAACAATTTTGTGAAAGATCGCGAATGTGCTTGCCTTCGATTGTTTCTTCATCAAAGTTCCAAAGTTTTTCAAAGGTTGGGTTTGTTAGCTTAAGTTTACCGTCAGAGCCAAACACCGCAACCGCTTCGCTGAGATGATCGATTGTTTCATCTTGCAGACGCATAAGGCGGTTGTAATTACTCTTAAGTTCCAATTGTTCTGTTAGGTTTTCAAAAACCCAACTTATGCCACCTTGGTTTTGTGGACTGGAAATTACACGTAACGTACGCCCATCTGTAAGGTGCCATTGTTCAGAGCTTGCTTCTGTAGAATGATATGCCTCAAGTTGTTCTTTTTTCCATTTTTTCCAGTCTTGCATTTCAGTCAAGAAACCCGTAGCCCGCATGGCTTCTAAAATGTCATTGTTAGATGGGTTGTCTTCTAAAAGGCCTGGGTTAAGGCCCCGAAGCAACTGAAAGCTTGCATTATAAAAGGATAAGTTTTTCTTAGAATCAAATATTGCAACAGCGGTACTTAAATTATCAAGCGTTTGTGTGTGACTGGCAATTGTTTCTTTCAGCGTTGTGCGTACATTGTCTAAGTCACTTCTATCAATGGCAATGCCTGCATCGCCACAATCAGTCCCTACTTCAATGGTTTGCATTTGTTTGCGATCGCCTGCAATTATGGCTGGCAATTCGCCGCTAAAGTGGCCGGATTTTTCTGTACTATTAAAAATAGTTTTGCGCTCGCTCGCGTCAAACAGTTGCATGTTGTCATTGGTAGCATCTTCGGCGCTTTTTGAGTCGACTGCCTTAGAATATGCGTCGTTAACCCAATGAAGTTTTTTCTCAGAATTGCGTAACCAAATAGGAAACGGCAATTGTTTAAAGAGACTCTCAACAAGCGAGAATTGGGCAATTAAATTTTTATGTTCTCTTGAGATACTGGCAAAAGTCTTGCGCTCAGGCCCTAATTCATAAAACCGCACAAATGGATAGCTACCAGAAACACGGCCCTGACTGTCTAACGGTGTGCCATTTTGTGTTTCAACCACAATGTTGAATTGTTCACCATTTTTTCGCAATAAAGAAACAGCTTTCTCTAATTCCATAACGCTGGATGGCGAGAGCCACTTACCAAATGCAGCAAAGGCGCTGTCATTTTGTGGTGCGCCGCAATTTTCGCTTAAACTGCCCATAACAGACGGCTTGCTGTCTTTACTGTTCCAAATAATTATTTTTTGGTCGCTAACATTTACCAAAGCCTCAATGCGCTCTTTGTCAGCGCGTAATTTAGCATAGCTTTTACGTAATTCTTGATTTTGAGTAGCTATTCTAGCACGCTCTTTCATAAGCCAAAATGCAGATAACAGTGCAAAAGTAATTGCCCCACCAAAGACGGCCAATGGAATGATCGAATCTGAATTTAGCTGGATCGCATCTATAACGCTATTTGATGATTGAGCAAAAGCGGCTTTTGCATATAGGCTCGTAATAAAGCCACCAGCCAGAAAACTGGAATTTCGTAGTAATTTCTTGAAGGACTTAACAAGGCAACTTTTAACAAAATTATCTTTAATAAAACTACCTTTAACAAAGTAAAGTGGCTGAGTGATTGGCTTTGCTGTAGCCACAGACAAATCAGAACCAAGTTTCATCTTGGAAATGGATGTATTTTCTAGCTCTGCCCAATAAACGGTTTTAAATGCCGAATATCGAGTGTTTAGGGTATCCCCTGGCATGCCTAGGCCCTCTTGCCGCAATTCCTGACTGCCTGCTACAAACCTTCCGCCAGCCGCAAAGTGACGAAAGTTTGATATTGATTCGTTTCACCATACAAAATTAGCGAATCGACGACTAGTAAATTCGCTTAAAAAAATAGGCCGCGCAAAAAGTCAATTTAAACTTTTCACGCGACCACAATATGTTGTGTATAGTTTGCTTGAGATTAATATCTGTAGTGTTCAGGCTTATATGGGCCATCTGTTGCTACACCGATATAATCAGCTTGTTCTTGGGTCAATTTTGTCAATTTAACGCCAATTTTGTCCAAATGCAGTCTCGCAACTTTTTCATCTAGGTGTTTAGGCAAGATATAAACTTCGTTTTTATACGCATCACCCTTCGTCCAAAGCTCAATTTGAGCCAAAACTTGGTTGGTGAATGAAGCTGACATAACAAATGACGGGTGACCTGTAGCATTACCAAGGTTCAACAAACGACCTTGTGACAACAAGATCATACGGTTGCCAGAAGGCATTTCGTACATGTCTACTTGGTCTTTGATGTTTGTCATTTTTAGATTAGCAAGACTTGCTACCTGAATTTCATTATCAAAGTGACCAATGTTACCAACAATCGCCATGTCTTTCATTTCGCGCATATGTTCTATGCGGATAATGTCTTTATTGCCTGTTGTTGTCACAAAAATGTCTGCTTCAGCAACGACATCTTCAAGAGTTGTTACTTCAAAGCCGTCCATTGCAGCTTGAAGCGCGCAAATAGGATCAATTTCTGTAACTTTAACACGTGCACCAGCGCCCTGAAGAGAAGCCGCAGAGCCTTTACCAACATCACCATAGCCACAAACAACTGCAACTTTACCAGCCATCATTGTATCAGTTGCACGGCGAATGCCGTCTACTAGTGATTCTTTACAGCCATATTTGTTATCAAATTTAGACTTAGTAACACTGTCGTTCACGTTGATCGCAGGGAAAGGTAATTGGCCTTTTTCCATCAATTCGTAAAGACGGTGAACGCCCGTTGTTGTTTCTTCAGATACACCTTTGATTTGATCGCGTATCTTAGTAAACCAGCCAGGAGATTGCTCCATGCGTTTTTTGATTTGCACGTGAATCGCTTCTTCTTCTTCAGATTGTGGATTTGTAAGAAGATCAGTTTCTCCAGCTTCAACGCGAGCGCCAAGCAATACGTAAAGTGTTGCGTCGCCGCCATCATCAAGAATAAGGTTTGGACCATCTTCAAACATGAAAGACTTATCAAGATAGTCCCAGTGTTCAGTTAGCGTTTGGCCTTTAATAGCAAAAACTGGAACGCCAGATTGAGCAATTGCAGCAGCAGCATGGTCTTGTGTTGAATAAATATTGCAAGATGCCCAACGCACATCAGCGCCAAGTGCAGTCAAAGTTTCAATTAAAACAGCAGTTTGAATTGTCATGTGCAATGAACCAACAATACGAGAGCCCTTAAGCGGCTGACTTTTGCCAAATTCTGTGCGCAAAGACATTAGTCCAGGCATTTCTGTTTCAGCGATATCAAGTTCCTTGCGACCAAAATCTGCAAGGCTGATGTCTTTTACAATGTAATCTTGTTCAGCCATAGGTTTATGCTCCATCTATTTTTTGAATTTTAAAATCAAAGTTGGAGCCATCATGCGCACCATTGGTCCTTTGAATTATTCAGCCTAATAGCAGTCAAAAAGATACAATTCAACCCCATATAAAGAAATCTTTATATCCGCATGTGATATGTTGTCTGTTGAAATGTGCGATACAAGGCTTTTGCTTTATCGAAGTTTAAGTCTATTCACCTTCACCAAATTTATCATCAATCAACGCCTGCAAGGCATCAAGCGCCGCATCGCTGTCTTTGCCAGTTGCACTTAGGTGAATGTCGCAACCCGTACTAGCAGCCAGCATCATTAGGCCCATAATAGAAGTGCCACCAACAACGTGGCCATCTTTGCTGACGGTAATTTCAGCATCATATCGTTCCACGCATTTTACAAATTTAGCAGAAGCGCGCGCATGTAAGCCACGTTTATTTGTAATTTTCAAAATGCGTATCAAATTGCTCGTCAATTTACTCACCTTGTCTTAAGTACGCTTGGCGTGTCGATTTATGGTTGGCCTTGAAGTAAATTGCTGGCAACATTGATGTACTTTTTACCAGCTTTTTGGGTTTCTTCTAAGGCATTCGCCATATCATTTTTATCTCTAATGCTGGCAAGCTTAATCAGCATTGGTAAATTGATGCCAGCGATGACTTCAATTTCACCTTCTTGCATTATAGAAATGGCAAGGTTAGAAGGCGTGCCGCCAAACATGTCGGTAAGAATTATGACACCAGAACCATCATTGGCTTTTTCGACAGCCTCAACAATATCTTGTCGGCGGTGTTCCATATCGCAATTTGCACTTATCGGAATGGTTTCCATAAGCTCTTGTGGACCCACAATGTGCTCGACTGCTTTTTTAAACTCGTCTGCCAAGGCTCCGTGAGTAACAAGGACAATACCAATCATTCAATCATTCCTAATTTTGGGCTAAATCACGAAGTGTGATTTACGAATACTATTGTGTTGTTTTTTTGTTTAGGCGCAAGAAATACTTTTCAATTTATTTTGTTCAAACCAAGCCTTCACAATTCTAATGGCCTGTGCTTCGTGGCGAATGGGTAAATTTAAGACTGGAAGTGAAACGCCTAGCAGTGTTTTGGTTTCAACCTTTGGCATGCGTTCAATTTTAATGTCTTCAATCAGCTTTACTAAAAGCGAAATTCTAGCGCTATCGCTATAAGGAACTGAGGCAATGCCAAACCCTCTTATCTCTATTTTACCAGCAATTGAAGTTGGTGCTTTGGCAATGAGCGTCCCTTCAATTACGTTTAATAATGCTTGATCGTCGCTCACCAATATTGATTGGACGCCTAAACTATTAAAAGTCTCAATCAGCCCCATAGCTAAAGAAGTTTTCCCAGCCCCACTTTCACCTTCAATCAATATGCCGATATTACCAATTTCAACAATGCTGCAATGATAATTTACTTCCTGCATTGTATTAGACTGCTTTTGGTTGTTGTTTGTTTAAATTTCCATCAGCAATAAGTGGGAATTTAATTCTAAAAATCGCCCCTGTTGCTTTATCATCTAACGTGGATTTATTTTCTGCAGTAATCGTGCCGCCATGCGCTTCAATGATCTGTCTAGAAATAGAAAGTCCAAGACCTGAGTTCTGTCCAAAGCTTTCACCCTTGCCATAAATATCAGATCTGTCGGTATAAAATCGTTCAAAAACCCGTTCAACATTTTCTGCAGCGATGCCAGTGCCATTATCTTCAACCATTAAGAATACACCGTTTTTGTCTTTGCCAGCGGTTATTTTAATAATACCATTTTGAGCAGGGGCAAATGAGCATGCATTTTCAATAAGATTTACCACCACTTGGGCCAATCGATCTTGGTGTCCAGAAACGATCAATGGTTGCTCGATTTTTGTCAGTCCATTTTCAAAGTTCAAAGAGATATTTAAACCAGTATCGGCTTTCTGGTCTGCTACCATGCTCACAATATTGGTAAGTAAAACGCCAAGATCAACATTTTCTGAGCGTTCGCGTGCTAATTCAGCATCTAAGCGAGAGGCATCAGAAATATCAGTAATCAATCTGTCTAATCTTCTAACGTCATGTTGAATAACTTCTGTTAAACGCGATTTTGCTTCTTCCGTTTTTGCTAAAGGTAAGGTTTCAATCGCGCTACGCAACGAGGTAAGTGGATTTTTAAGTTCGTGGCTCACATCAGCTGCAAAGCTTTCAATCGCTTCAATGCGCATATAAAGCGAATTGGTCATATCACGCAGTGAAGAAGACAGCCGTCCAATTTCATCTTGTCTATTAGACATGTCAGGAATTTCTACACGACTATTCGTGCCGCGTCTCACACGGTTAGCAGCTTCTGACAACCGTCTTAAAGGGTTTGCTATGGTACTGGCTAAAAGCACAGACAAAACAATTATTACAATTGCGGCGACTAAAAATATCCGCAATATCGCTAACCGCTCTTGGGTGATTACATTATCAATCACATCGCCTTCGGTAGATAATAATAAAGCGCCAGAAACAACGCGAAACCTTTGAATGGGCACAGCTACAGAAATTATTTGTTCACCAGTTTTAGTCACACGGTCAATGGTAGCATTTGCGCCTGTTAATGCAGAAACAACTTCTGGATATTTTAGGCCAGAATTTGGATGATCTTCATAGGGTTCTAATTGGCGAGAACGAAACACAAATTTTAAAAACTCACCCAGCGCTTTAGCAGAAAACCATCGAAACGGCCCATCGTCAGCTTTTTCAGTAAGGCTAGGCAAATCATAGCGACGCACTTGGCCACCAGAATATAAAAATCTAGAATCAAGAATTAACACGCCATCAGCATCATAAATACGTGCGCGTGTTTCAGGCTGTATCAGTCGTTTTAATAGAGGGGCAACACGTTCAGGATCTATTGCTGTTGCCAGCGAATCAAGCGAGTTGATTGAAGGGCGCAGGCTATCACCTGCTTCAAGTTCTAATAATTTATCTGGGTCAATGGTTATTGTGCCACTCTCAAGCGTTGCTGAAGAAGCGATTGCGCTGGCAATAATTTTACCCTGTATAACAAGGCTGTTTTCATAAGCATTTACCAGGCCATCTCTAAAAGTATTTAGATATAAAATACCAGATAAAAGCACGGCCAGCGCGGCAAGGTTTAAAAATAAAATTCGCCTTGTAAGCGAAGAAACCAAAACTTGCGAAAACGAACGAAAAAACTTCGAACGTTTGCTTTTGAAAACAGACTTGCTGTTATCAGCTGTCTCTGAATTTTTAGATCCAGAGTTATTTTGCCTGTTTTCAAAAATCATCTAATTAAAATTGGTTATGCTTCCTTGAAGCGGTAACCAACGCCATAAAGTGTTTCGATCATATCAAAGTCATCATCGCCAACTTTGAATTTCTTGCGGAGACGCTTGATATGACTGTCAATCGTACGATCATCCACATAGACTTGGTCATCATAAGCCGCATCCATTAAGGAGTCACGACTTTTAACGACGCCTGGGCGCTGTGCAAGGGCAAACAATATTAAAAACTCTGTTACAGTAAGCGTTACAGGCTTGCCACTCCAAGTACAGGTATGGCGTTCTTGATCCATTGCAAGAAGGCCACGCTCTAATAGTTTTGATTCGCCGCTTTTTGTCGTTTTAGAAGCCCCTTCTGCATTTGCCGCAGCGCGTCTTAGGACAGCTTTTACACGTTCAACGAGCAGGCGTTGCGAAAAAGGTTTTTTGATAAAATCATCCGCGCCCATTTTAAGGCCAAATAATTCGTCAATTTCATCATCCTTGGATGTTAAAAATATTACAGGAAGATCAGACGTCTGGCGCAAACGGCGCAATAACTCCATGCCATCCATGCGTGGCATCTTAATATCGAAAATGGCAAGGTCAGGACGCTTAGCAGCGAGCCCTTCAAGAGCTGAGGCGCCATCAGTGTATGTTTCCACACGATACCCTTCAGATTCCAGTGCGATTGAAACAGACGTTAAAATATTACGATCGTCATCTACAAGTGCGATGGTTGGCATTTAAATTCTCCCAAAAGAAGGGACATCGTGTATTGTTCTAAATAGTATCAAAAACACAGCCTTCCCTAAAATTCATAACTATATAAATCATATTTAATGATCTTAGACATGCAATTTCTGCAAAAATGAGTAGAAATTATGACGCTTATAAATAATTTTTCCTAAAGATATGACTTACCCATTGGATTCACAAGGCTTTTACAGAGCTTTGGCTAACTAATATTCTAATCTGCTAAATCGTTTTAAATTTTTAAATCGTTTAAATAATTGATTTGTTTACCTTTTTTATAGTTTCTGGTTGTTTTTGAAGTTCTTGTCTCGTATTGCTCGACTTCAAGCCACAAGGCGATATTTTTAAATTAAATTTGCGTAATGCAGAAGAGGTGACCAATGAAACAGATCGGGAATTACAATAAATCGCACGATTTGAGCTCATTTGGTTTTACAAGCTTAGATACAGTACGTTGGAATTTAACAGCTCCAAGCCTTTGTGAAGATGCTGTAAGCCGTGGCGAAGGTAAATTTGCTGCTGGTGGCGCTTTGGTTGTTGAGACCGGAACACACACAGGGCGCTCCGCTGCAGATAAATTTATTGTACGCTCAAGCGAGACAGAAAACACAATCTGGTGGGATAACAATAAAGACATTACGCCAGAAGCATTTGAGCTTCTAAAAAATGATATGCTTGAACATGCAAAAGGCAAAGAGCTTTACGCGCAAGACTTATATGGCGGCGCTGATGAAAAAAACCGCATTGCTGCACGTGTCGTTGCAGAATATGCTTGGCACTCAATGTTCATTCGTAATTTGCTAATTCGACCACAAGTCGAAGAATTAGCGTCTTATGTGCCAGATATGATGATTATTGACCTTCCAAGCTTTAAAGCAGATCCAAAACGTTATGGGGCGCGTAGCGAAACAATCATTGCATGTGATTTAATTAACAAAGTCGTGCTTATCGCTGGTACATCTTATGCAGGTGAAATGAAAAAATCAGTCTTTACTGCGCTTAATTATGCACTGCCTGAAAATAACGTTATGCCAATGCACTGTTCAGCGAACCTTGGCGAGAATGAAGATTCAGCGGTATTCTTCGGATTATCAGGTACTGGTAAAACAACACTTTCAGCAGACGCGTCAAGAACGCTTATTGGTGATGATGAGCATGGCTGGGGCGAAGAGGGTATATTTAACTTTGAAGGTGGCTGTTACGCAAAAACCATTCGTTTGAGCGAAGAAGCAGAACCAGAAATTTATGCAACAACACAGCGTTTTGGCACAGTGTTGGAAAATGTAATCTTAGATGAAAACCGTGTGCCAGATTTTAACGATGGTTCTTTAACTGAGAACACACGTTGTGCGTATCCGTTAGACTTCATTCCAAATGCTTCAGCAACGGGCAAGGCACCACACCCAAAAAATATCATCATGCTAACAGCTGATGCTTTTGGTATTTTGCCTCCAATTGCGCGTCTTACACCAGCGCAAGCAATGTATCATTTCCTTTCTGGCTATACGGCAAAAGTTGCTGGTACAGAAAAAGGCGTTACTGAGCCAGAAGCAACATTTTCAACTTGTTTTGGTGCGCCTTTCATGCCGCGTCACCCAGCAGTTTATGGTGATCTACTCCGCTCATTAATTGCTAAACATGGCGCAACATGTTGGTTGGTAAATACTGGCTGGACAGGTGGTGCTTACGGCATTGGTTCACGCATGCCAATTAAGGCAACGCGTCAATTATTGTCAGAAGCCTTAAATGGTAATTTGAACAATTCAGAATTTAGAATAGATGATAATTTTGGTTTTGAAGTGCCAACATTAGTAGACGATGTTGATACGTTGATTTTAAACCCGCGTGATACATGGGCAGACAAAGATGCCTATGATGCCCAAGCGCAAAAATTGGTCGCTATGTTCCATGCTAACTTCAAAAAGTTTGAAGCGCATGTAGACAACGAAGTATTGGCTGCATCTGGCAAACAATCAGTTGCCGCTGAATAATTTTAAGAAATATCAAATTTTAAGGGCGTGGTTATTAATTTAACCGCGCCTTTTTTATTTACCCATAAGCAAATCTAAAATACTGCGCGGTTTATTGTTACCGCCTCCTATAGTCCCTTGAGGAATGGGGACACCATCATTTTGAACGCTTGATAAGGGTCTGCGCACGTGTTCGCCAGCTTGACGCGCCATCTGTGGGTTATTTTCATTAGATCGAATGATTTTGCGCAATGGGTCATTCATAGGCGCTAATTTATCCCCTGCCCTAGAAGGACGCGGTGCTGGTACCATTGAAATTGATTTTGGTAAATAATATCCAGGCAATTCTGCAATTGGTTTACCGTCTAATGCAGCAGCCATAAAGGTCGCAAAACTTTTTGCAGGTATAGACCCACCCGTTACTTTATTGGTTGGACTGCCATTATCATTGCCGTACCAAAACCCAGTAATGAGGTTGGCGCTATAGCCAACAAACAACGCATCACGCGAATTTTGTGTGGTGCCAGTTTTACCAGCTACCTGCCAATTTTTTACACGCGCAGCTTTACCCGTACCTTCTTCGACGGTGCGCCTTAGCATCTGGTTCATCATGCCAAGTTCGCGTGCGCCAACGACTTTGGGATTTGCAGGTGCATTGCGCTCATATAATACTTTGCCCTCTAGCGTAGTGACACGTTTAATAATGTAAGGGTCTACTTTGTAGCCACCATTTGCAAAGGGTGCGTAAGCCCCCGTAAGTTCTATGAGGGACACTTCAGATGTGCCAAGCGCAATAGAGGCGTTGCGTGCTAATTTTGTCTTAATGCCAAGGCGAGCGGCAGTTTCAACAACCGCTTTAGGACCAACTTCCATAACCATTTGCGCGGCAATGGTGTTTAGGGATTTAGACAAAGCTTCGCCAAGGGTTACAGGCCCTCTAAATTTACGATCATAATTTTCTGGACGCCATTTACCAACTGAAAAAGCTTTGTCTAAACGCACTGTTTCAGGAGTTTTGCCTGCCTCAAGTGCTGTGAGATAAACAATAGGTTTAAAAGCAGAGCCAGGTTGTCTTTTAGCATCAACAGCGCGGTTAAACTGACTGTCAGAATATTCTCTGCCGCCAACCAACGCACGCACCGCGCCAGTGCCATCAAGCGCTACCATAGCTCCCTGACTTACTTTTAATTTTTTACCTTTTCTTGAAAGTGTATCCCCAATAATGCTTCCAGCATGCTTTTGCATCTTAAAGTCGATCGTAGTATCGACAATGACATCAACATGATTTTCCCCAATTAGATTTGGCAGTTCTTTCATCACAATGTCAGCAACATAATGTTGCGACCCACTCCAATAGCGTTTGGCTTTTTTAGCCTTCATTGAGACTGCTTTTTTTGCTTCGCTTTTGGTAATAGACCCGGTGCGTTGCATGGCGGCTAAAACCAATTGTGAGCGTTTTCGGGCGCCTTCGGGGTTACGCGCAGGTGAAAGTCTTGAAGGCGCTATTAATAGCCCAGCTAATATTGCAGCTTCGGCAAGATTTACATCACGTGCTGATTTACCAAAATAACGACGGGAAGCCGCATCAACCCCATGCGCCCCAGAACCAAAATAAACACGGTTTAGATACAGTTCAATAATTTCATCCTTGGTAAACTTACTTTCAAGCCAAATCGCCAAAATTGCTTCTTGAACCTTACGGCCAATAGTTCGTTTAGGCTCAAGGAATAGGTTTTTTGCTAATTGTTGCGTTAGGGTTGAACCCCCTTGCGCAAAACGGCCTTTAGTCACATTTGTAATCATGGCTCTGGTTAAACCAATTGGATCAATTCCAAAATGAGAATGAAAGCGACGATCTTCAATCGCGATAACCGCCATTGGAATATAAGGAGACATTTGATCTAAACTGGTATTTTGCCCACCTGTCGCTCCTCGATTGGCAATTAGTGTGCCATTGGTCGAAATGATTTTTGCATTTGGTGGGCGGTCAGGAACAGCCCATGTGCTGGTGCTGGGCAGTTGTATTGCATAAAATCCAAATATAACTGCAACACCAATTGTGCCCCATATGCCAAGCACAAATGTCCAATAGGTTGAAAATTTAAAAAACCGCCACCAAAGACTGGAATTGTTCTTACCCTGTTTCTTATTGGGTTTCTTTTTAGAACGTGCGTTCGCTTGGCCACGAGCCGTAGAACGATTAGCGCTACGCTGAGGGGCACCAAAACTTGGTTCAATGCGATCTTTTGAATTTCTGCCCATAAAATCTTTAAAATCCACTATTTCGTGCTGTATAATTGCGCAGTTAACGCTTACTCGTAATTAAAGTGCGACGGTTAACATTTGGTGTTAATATTTGGCTTATTTTTGAATAGTAATTGAGGCTATTTAATGAGGATGAATAAGCGACTATGTTTTGTCGATTTTAACCATACTGAGCTATAGTTACTCAATCTGGACTTTTTCATTAAAATTGTAACAAATCTGTAAATAGATTATTAGTCGAAACCCACTATATTCTTGTAAATTAAAAGAAATAGTGGGTGGGACTATGGAGACGATGGCAAATCTAGTATTAAATAAGCAGGCAAAACATAACACAACTAATATTGATGCTGTAAACGCAACCCGTATAGCCCGAATAGATTGGGTTGATTATGCCAAGGGTTTTTGCATCATTCTCGTTGTTATGATGCACTCAACATTGGGTGTTCAAAAAGCTGCTGGCGATATTGGCTGGCTTGGTTATGTGGTAGAATTTGCTAGACCCTTTCGGATGCCAGATTTTTTCATGATTTCGGGTCTGTTTTTAGGGCTGGTTATCAATCGGCCTTGGCTTAGATATTTCGATCGTAAAGTCGTTCATTTCTTCTATTTTTATGTATTATGGGTCACCATTCAATTTGCGTTTAAAGCACCTGTTTGGTTCGCAGAAGGCGCTGATATATCAGACCTTATTCTCAAATATTTGACAGTTTTTGTTGAGCCATTTGGAACTCTTTGGTTCATTTATATGTTGCCAGTCTTCTTTATCGTCACACGATTGCTAAAATCTGTGCCTTGGTGGGCAATGATGCTTGGTGCGGCTGTGCTACAAATATTACCTATTCATGTAGGTCATATGTTGATTGACGAATTTGCCTCAAGATATGTTTTCTTCCTTGCTGGATATCTATTCGCCACAAACATATTCAATATGGCTGATTGGATAAAACAGAACACTTCATTGGCTGTAATTGGTTTAGCCGCATGGGCTGTTATAAATGGCGTGTTTGTGTTTGCTGGTGTACCAGACTTTCTTTCTCAAAGCTTAAAAGTAACATCGTTTGCAGATCTACCTATCATCTCGCTCGGCCTTGGCGCTTTGGGCGGTTTGGCTATTATTACAGTTTCTACTTTATTATCTAAGCTTAGCTGGACAGGCTTTTTAAAATTCCTAGGTCGTAATTCAATCGTGATTTACTTGGCATTTTTCTTACCAATGGCAATAAGTCGTACTGTTCTACTAAAATATGCGTCTTTCTTAGATATTGGAACAATTTCAGCTTTAGTCACTTCTGCAGGCGTTATCTGTCCAGTAATTTTGTACGGCCTAATTCAATATACTGGTTTTGGTAAGTTCTTATTTGAGCGCCCTCAGTGGGCAATGCTTGATAAGCATTCAGCTTCAAAAGCGTCTCTTAATTCTAACGATGATAAAAATAAAAAACCCGGATTGCTTAACCCTGCTGAATAATAAAACGCTCAGGTACTCTTAGTTTAACCAAGCGCCTGTAATATTCTTGCCCAGCTTCTAGTACCTTTATGAAAACTCTTTAGATTGTATTTTTCATTCGGTGAATGAATACGGTCATCATCTTGAGCAAACCCTATCATCAGTG